>NZ_JAUYVJ010000030.1:0-52108 GCF_030689115.1 Psychrobium sp. 1_MG-2023
GAATCTTATTACGCTTATGACTCATCCCAGCAGCAAAGGATTTCAAGAGGTCCTGAATAAAAGACTTTCAGGACGACAAACTCCCTGTGTTTCTGGTAATGTTTCAGCCAAAGTCTATGGTTCTTCTGTCGTTCCGGCCGTGTGTTAGCCGGAATCTTATTCAGAGTGACAGCGTGTAAGTTTAGGGGAACGAGAAAGTTATTGCACCTGACAATGCTCTAACACTTCGATTCCTTGGTTATTTAACATTTCAATCAAGGAAATCAGCGGTAATCCAACTAATGTATTAGGATCTTTTCCGTCTAACTTTGAAAATAAGGCAATACCCAAACCTTCACTTTTGAAACTTCCTGCGCAATTATAAGGCTGTTCGGCATTAAGGTAGCCAGTAATCATTGCGTCTGATAGCTGACGAAAATGAACATTAAACGGCTCAACGATAACCTGATAAGTCTCTTCATCACTATTATAAAGGCACAAGCCAGTATAAAAAGTAATAACTTGATTGCTTGCCGCTTTCAACTGTTTAAAGGCCGCGTCAAAGTGATGAGGCTTCCCGACAATTTGCCCATTGATGACTGCGACTTGATCACCACCAATGATAAGACTATTGGCGTGATTAGCTGCGACTGCTTGAGCTTTGGCTATTGCTAAACGCTGCACTAAGGCTTGGGGAGATTCTTCGTTATGTGGCGTTTCATCAACGTTGGGACTAATACATTCAAAAGGGAGTGCAATTTTGTGTAGTAATTGCTGTCGAAACGGCGAGGTCGATGCTAATATAAGGGTCTTGTTCATAAGTATTGTTTTGACTGTTTTATAACCACTTTACGGTGGTTTTTGGCTGAATAGGCCTAAGTCTATCACGACAATAAAAAAAACAAGTGATTTTACTTATTTTCCTTTGACTACTCGAGTCATGATCTATAAGATGCGCGTCCATGCAACTAGTAAAGATACCTTTGACGATAGATCCAAAAAAAGCGGCTAAAATGCGTTCTGAATACTTCGGTAAGATAGAATCAGCAAATTTGCCGAGGTTATTGGATGCGTCCGCCGGATTCTGTAGCGATATACAGGTACAGTTTTCTTGTGACACTGACGAACAGGGCATTGTGACCGTAACAGGACATTCTCAAGCAGAAGTCTCGTTAATCTGTCAGCGTTGTATGGAAGAGTTTAACATCACTTTGCAAGTTGAATTCTGTTATTCACCTGTGACCGACCAGTCGCAGGAGAGTGAATTACCGGATGTTTACGATCCTGTTGAAGTGGACGAACATGGTCATATTGAAATCGCTAAATTGATCGAAGATGAATTTATTGTTTCAATTCCATTTTTTCCAATGCATGCCGTAGAAGACTGCTCTGTTAAAGAGCAAGACGTTACAGTAGGCGAAATCGACGACACGATTGAAGAGCGTCCTAACCCGTTCGCGGTGTTACAAAAATTAAAGAAGTAAGGTTTATCTAGGAGACAACCATGGCCGTACAAAAAAGTAAAAAATCTCGTTCAAGACGTGGCATGCGTCGTTCACACGATGCATTAACTGGCGCACAGTTAAGTGTTGATGCGACTACTGGTGAAACTCACCGTCGTCACCACATCACTGCTGACGGTTACTACCGTGGCAAAAAAGTAATCGAGCTATAATAGGCGATTATTTTGGATAATCTAACCCTAGCGTTAGATGCCATGGGGGGCGATTTTGGCCCCCAAGTGACAGTGCCTGCATCTATGCAGGCACTTGAACGATTCCCTCATTTATCTATTTCTCTGTTTGGTGATCAAAATGTTATCACTAAATATATCCCCGATTCTTTCGCTTTTCATGATCGCTTAACCCTAGAACATTGTACTGAAATAGTCACAATGAACGACCGTCCGTTGACTGCTGTGCGAAATCGCAGGGAATCCTCGATGCGCAAAGCTATTGATATGGTGCAGCAAGGGAACGCCAGTGCTTGTGTCAGCGCAGGCAATACCGGCGTACTAATGGCGATGGCCAAGCTAGTACTCAAAACACTTCCGGGTATTGACCGCCCAGCATTAGTTTCAGTCTTGCCTAGTTTAAATGATAAATCAGTTTATATGCTCGACCTTGGCGCCAATGTCAGCTGTGATTCAGAAACATTATTGCAATTTGCAGTCATGGGCTCTGTTATGGCAGAAAAAGTCGATAAGATTAGCCAGCCGCGTATCTCATTACTTAATGTTGGTGAAGAAGCGATTAAAGGTAATGACGTCGTTAAACAAACTGCTGAGCTGTTAAAACAAACAGCACAACTAAATTACATTGGTTTTATTGAAGGCGACCAGATTTTTAATGGCCAAACTGATGTGATTGTATGCGATGGCTTTGTCGGTAATATTAGTTTAAAAACGACCGAAGGTGTTGCTAACCTCCTCATTGAACACTTGCAACAAGCCAGTAAATCGAATTGGTCTATGCGAGTCTTATCACTAATTGCCAAACCCTTTCTTAAAAAAGTTCTCTGTAAGATGAAGCCCGACCAGTACAATGGGGCAAGTCTGTTAGGATTGCGCGGTATTGTGATTAAAAGTCATGGCAACGCTGATCAACAAGCATTCTTTAATGCTATCAAACAAGCAATATCAGAAGTTGAACAGCAAGTGCCAAGCAGGATCCAAGATAGTTTGGAATCTATTCTATTAGAAAAAATCTGTTAGGTTTTCTATGTATTCAAAAATTTTAGGCACGGGTAGTTATCTACCAAGCCAAACCCGTACCAATGCCGATCTTGAAAAGATGGTTGATACCAGTGATGAGTGGATTCAAGCCCGAACAGGTATAAGTGAACGCCGCATCGCTCCAGAATCTGAGTCTGTTGTTACGATGTCTCACCAAGCAGCACTAAAAGCTTTGGAAATGGCGGGAATTTCAGCCAGTGAATTAGACATGATTATTGTTGGCACAACCAGTGCTGATAATGCTTTCCCAGCAGCGGCGTGTGAAATACAAACCTTGTTAGGTATTGAGTCACCAATTCCATCGTTTGATGTAGCGGCAGCCTGTTCTGGTTTCATCTTCGCTTTAAGTGTTGCTGACCAATTTATCAAAACGGGCCACTCTAAAAAAATATTAGTGATCGGTGCTGATGTATTATCTCGCCTATGTAATCCTGAAGATCGTGGCACAATTATCTTATTTGGTGACGGTGCTGGCGCTGCGGTTATCGGCGCATCAGAAGAGCAGGGTATTATCTCAACGCACATTCATAGTGCGGGTAAACATGGTGATTTATTAAAAGCTAAATTACCACTACGCCAAACTGTTGCTGCTGAAGATGCAGAGCACTTCATCGAAATGAAGGGCAACGATGTGTTCAAAATTGCAGTGACGCAATTAAGCAGTGTGGTTACAGAGACGCTAGAAGAAAATGGCTTACAAAAGTCAGATATCGACTGGTTAGTACCACATCAAGCTAATTTCAGAATTATAAAAGCAACCGCTAAGAAGTTATCGATGTCTATGGACCAAGTCGTTTTGACTTTGGCTAAGCATGGTAATACGTCAGCGGCTTCTGTGCCAATTGCTTTAGATGAAGCAGTACGTGATGGCCGTATCCAACGTGGTCAGATGTTATTGTTAGAAGCATTTGGTGCAGGTTTTTCTTGGGGCTCAGCATTAGTTCGTTATTAATAAAGACTAACTGCTGAACATTCAATAGATAGTAAAAGGAAGATTCCATTATGTCGCAAACAGCGATTGTTTTCCCAGGACAGGGCTCTCAAGCTCTAGGTATGTTAAGTGATATTGCTGAGCAACACTCAGTAGTAGAAGAGACGTTTGCACAAGCGTCTAAAGTATTAGGTTATGATTTATGGGCGTTAGTTCAAAATGGGCCTGCAGACGATCTAAACCGTACTGATAGAACACAGCCTGCGTTACTTGCAGCAAGTGTTGCTATCTGGCGTGTATGGCAAGAGCAGGGCGGCGTTGCCCCCGCTTATCTGGCCGGTCATAGTTTAGGTGAGTATTCAGCACTTGTTTGTGCTGGCGCGATTGCCTTTGAAGACGCAATCAAACTCGTTGAGTTACGTGGTCAATACATGCTAGAAGCCGTGCCTCAAGGTGTTGGTTCAATGGCTGCAATTATCGGTTTAGCTGATGATGCTATCGCAACAGCTTGTGAGCAAGCAGCACAAGACCAAGTTGTATCTCCGGTAAACTTTAACTCTCCGGGTCAAGTTGTTATTGCAGGCCATAAAGACGCCGTTGATCGTGCTTCAGCTCTGTGTAAAGAAGCTGGCGCAAAACGAGCTTTACCATTAGCTGTTTCTGTACCATCGCATTGTTCATTAATGACACCAGCCGCTGAGAAGCTGAAACAACAGCTTGAAAGCATCGAGATCAATACACCTGTAATCCCAGTGATTAATAATGTAGATGTAGCGATTGAAACAGATAGCGCTCAGATTAAAGATGCATTAGTTCGTCAGTTATTCAGCCCAGTACGTTGGACTGAAACCGTTCAATTCCTAGCGGCTAATGACGTGACCACACAAATTGAAGTAGGTCCGGGTAAAGTATTATCGGGTCTTGCTAAACGTATTGATAAAGCAGTTTCAGGTGTAGCAACAACAGATGCTGCTAGCCTAGAAAAAGCATTAGCTTAAGAAATAAACGGAGTTAGGCAATGAGTTTTGATTTCTCAGAAAAAGTTGTATTAGTAACAGGTGCAAGCCGTGGTATCGGCCGCGAGATTGCACAATTGTTTGCTAATTCTGGCGCAACAGTTATCGGCACAGCGACAAGTGCTAGTGGCGCTGATCGCATTAGTGATTACCTAGGCGAAAATGGTAAAGGGCTCGTGTTAAACGTGACTGATGTTGATTCTATCAATGGCTTGTTTGATACAATCAAGAGTGATTTTGGTGCGGTTGACATCTTAGTTAATAATGCGGGTATTACGCGCGATAACTTAATGATGCGCATGAAAGATGATGAGTGGGATGATATTATCTCCACCAACTTATCATCTGTATTTAAAATTTCTAAAGCTGTATTACGTAACATGATGAAAAAACGCGCAGGTCGTATCATCAATATCGGCTCTGTAGTAGGCTCTTCGGGTAATCCGGGTCAAGCAAACTACTGTGCAGCAAAAGCGGGTTTATTAGGTTTTACTAAGTCTTTAGCACAAGAAGTTGCATCACGCGGTATTACAGTGAATACTGTGTCGCCAGGTTTTATCCAAACGGATATGACTGAAGAATTAAATGATGAGCAAAAATCAACGATCTTATCGAAGGTTCCAGCAAATCGTTTAGGCAAGCCAGAAGAAATTGCTTCAGCTGTTGCCTTTTTAGCCTCGGACATGGCTGGTTACATCAATGGTGAAACATTGCATGTAAACGGCGGTATGTACATGGGATAAGCTTAAATCTTAATTTAAGTTGCTAAAAATAAAAATTTAGGGTATTTGTATTCAACGTGAGGTTAACATCGGTAATATTGCCGTTAATTTTCTGGTTTGACCAGCATTTCAATAGTTGATTTGTTGCGTTAATCCTCTAAACTAGCCTCATATTTTAGATGTCTGTAACAAACAGGAAAAATTGCCATGAGCATCGAAGAACGCGTAAAAAAAATTGTAGTTGAACAACTAGGTGTTAAAGAAGAAGAAGTAGTAAGCGGAGCATCATTTGTTGATGATCTAGGCGCTGATTCTCTAGACACTGTAGAGCTAGTAATGGCTTTAGAAGAAGAGTTCGACACTGAGATCCCAGACGAAGAAGCAGAGAAAATCACTACTGTTCAAGCTGCTATCGACTATGTAAACAGCGCTCAAGGTTAATTTTACCCTTGAATACTAAA
Source organism: Psychrobium sp. 1_MG-2023 (assembly GCF_030689115.1). Classification (NCBI taxonomy): domain Bacteria; kingdom Pseudomonadati; phylum Pseudomonadota; class Gammaproteobacteria; order Alteromonadales; family Shewanellaceae; genus Psychrobium; species Psychrobium sp. 1_MG-2023. The sequence goes on from NZ_JAUYVJ010000030.1 coordinate 5,844, forward strand.
GGCGGCTTTTGCCGCCTTTGTTGTATCTGGTCTCCAATAAAACCAATCACACTAACATATTGTTCATTTACCCTCGTTACTAATCTGTTCAATAATTAATGTCATTGGTATAAATCAATAGCCTTTCTAGACCGAACTGTTTTGCATAGATATCGTATTTCTAGAGGCTTTATTATATTAAAGGTTTAACATGACAAAACGTCGCATTGTTGTTACAGGCATGGGAATGGTTTCGCCTGTAGGTAATACGGTTGCAGAAAGCTGGGAAAGTATCAAGCAAGGTAAGAGTGGCATCGCTAACATTACTGCATTTGACACTAGTGCTTTCGGTACTCACTTTGCTGGTGAAGTAAAAGATTTAGACATCAATGAGTATGTTGCAAAGAAAGATGCTCGTCGTATGGATAAGTTTATTCAGTTCGGCTTAGTAGCTGGTATTCAAGCGATTCAAGATAGTGAGCTTGAAGTGACTGATGATAATGCTGATCGTATCGGTGTGGCTATCGGTTCTGGTATGGGTGGTTTAGGCCTAATCGAGTCGACTCACAGTGAAATGGCTAAATCAGGCCTACGCCGTGTTTCACCATTTTTCGTTCCTGGCACTATCATCAACATGATTTCAGGTAACCTATCAATCCAATACGGAATGAAAGGCCCTAATATTGCGATCACTACCGCTTGTACTACGGGTGTACATAATATCGGTTGTGCGGCACGTATGATTGCTTATGGTGATGCTGATGTGATGGTTGCTGGCGGTGCAGAAGCAGCGACGACCGAATTAGGTCTTGGCGGTTTCGGTGCTGCAAAAGCCTTATCAACCAACAATGATAATCCTCAGCAAGCTTCACGCCCATGGGATAAAGACCGTGACGGTTTTGTGATGGGTGAGGGTGCTGGTGTGATGGTACTTGAAGAGTACGAACACGCAAAAGCACGTGGTGCTAAAATCTATGCTGAGCTAACCGGCTTTGGTATGAGTGGTGATGCATACCACATGACGTCACCTCCTGCCGGTGGTGACGGTGGCGCAGCGGCCATGAGCAATGCGATTAAAGATGCTGGTATTGAAAAAAATACTATTGGTTACATCAATGCACATGGCACGTCGACTCCTGCTGGTGATAAAGCTGAAACTGCAGCGGTTAAGTCTGTATTTGGCGATCACGCATACAACTTAGCTGTTAGTTCGACTAAATCAATGACGGGCCATTTACTAGGTGCCGCAGGTTCAGTTGAAGCTATCTTCACGGTGTTAGCGCTTAAAGATCAAATCTTACCGCCAACAATCAACCTTGATAACCCAGATGAAGGTTGTGACCTTGATTACGTGACCGACGGGGCGCGTAGCACTAACCTAGACCATGCTGTATGTAACTCATTCGGCTTTGGTGGCACGAACGGTTCATTAGTATTTAGTAAGGTTTAAGCTTTTTTACAAACGTAATGCTTGAAAAATAAAGCCCACGAATTACCTAGCTGTGATTCGTGGGCTTTTTGTTTATATAAGATGTGTATCACGTAATTATCAGAACCTGTAAAGCTCGATGGCAAATAAAGGCTGTAATAAGCCGTGATAATAACAGCCAGTAACCACTGCGCAGTGGACTACAATACAGAGCCATTGCCACACTTTATATGATACTTTTTGTGATTTATGCCTAAGTGACGCTTGGGCTAGTAATGCACCGGGCCAGCCACCAAGTAACTCTAACGCGTGTAGAGTGTTTTCCGCAGTGCGATAGCGGTTGTGAATGGCCGCTCGCTTATCAATGGCAAAGCTGATGAAGGTGACTGTGGACATGACCAAATAAGCCAATGTCAGCACTTGCGGGAAGTGCTGAAAATAAGTAGCAACTAACAGGGCTATGCTTAGCATCAAGATTAAGAAATACAGCAACGTTGTTAAGTTACTAGTTTTACCTGAACTATTTGCCATGCTGTTTCGGGGCCTTTAACGCATGCCAAAATAAATGAAATGCACTGTCGCGATAGTGGATATCTTCTTGTACTGATTCATTGTCTATAAACAGTTGGCATGTGCTAAAAAACTGCGCATGGCAATGGTTGATAATTAACTCAAGTGGTAAGTTTGCAAGAACATTCTGCTCAATACCTTGGTTAATTAACTGCATGATTTGACTGAGCTCTTGAGTCATTGTCAATTCACGTGTTGGGCGATCAAGCATTTGTAGCGAACTCACTTGCTGGCAAAATTGCAGTTTCTTAGGCTGTGCTATCGCCCAGTCCAATGCACTGTTCCACAGTGCCTTAGCTTGTGCTTCAATCGCTGTATCAGTGCAATGGCTCGATGAGAGCACTTCTGCGAGTTCTTGTTTTATTGCAATATACAACGCAAGAACTAACTCTTCTTTCGTTGTAAAATGATGAAACAACGTTCCATTCGCGACCCCAGCATGGCGTGCAATGGATGCCGTTGAGGTGCCATGAATACCTTGCTCGCTAAATAACACTAAAGCACTGTTAAGTAATTTATCTTTTTTGCTTAAGCTCATTGTAACTCCTAGCGCATAAATATTTTAAGCATCAAACGCTGAATCCAGCCACCATAAGGAGGGTGGACCAATTTACCTGTGTTTAACTTGCCGCGTTTGAGCACTGTTTTAGCTTTAGAAAACGTTAAAAAGCCTTCGTGACCATGGTAGTGGCCCATCCCAGATTCGCCAATGCCACCAAAAGGCGCGTCATCAGCAGCAACGTGAAATACTGAATCATTGATACAGACCCCACCAGAGTGAGTATGAGCAAGAATGTGTTGTTGGGTTAAATGGTCAAAACTCATGATGTATAGTGCGAGCGGGCGAGGCTTATCATTGATGTATTCAACACAGCTGTCTAGTGAGGTATAGCTTACGATAGGCAAGATTGGCCCGAAGATTTCCTGTTGCATAATCAGCATATCTTCGCTGACATCGGTCACAAGCTGTGTTGGCATATGACGCGACTCTTTATCCAGCGGGGCGTCGATAGCACTAGTTATATTTGCTCCTTTTTGTTGAGCGTCTTCTAACCATGAAATTAATCGCTGATGTTGCGCGGCGTTGATAACATTGGCAAAGTCATTACTGAGCGTTTTTTTACCATACATTTTTTGAAATTGCTGTTTATACTGCGTTACAAATTCTTCAACTTTATTTTCGGGACAGAAAATATAATCTGGAGCGACACAAATTTGCCCAGCGTTCAAACTTTTACCGAAAATCAGACGTTCAACAGCAGTTGCTATCGGCATGTCAGGAGCGATAATCACGGGTGATTTACCGCCAAGTTCTAGAGTTACTGGAGTCAGGTTATCCGCGGCAGCTCGCATAACATGTTTACCGACAGCCGTTGAACCCGTGAAAATTAAATGATCGAACGCTAGTTGTGAGAATTTGGCGGCAATATCGGCTTCGCCTTCAACCACCGCGACTTGATCGACTGTAAATACTTCACCAAGTAATGTAGTTAACACTTTATTTGTGTGCGGTGTGAATTCAGAAAGCTTAATCATCGCATGATTTCCCGCTGCAATGGCGGTGATTAATGGTCCAACCGATAGCATCACTGGGAAGTTCCAAGGCACCATGATACCGATCACGCCTAGTGGCTGATATTCCACGCTAACGCTTGCCGGAGCTAATAACAAACCAGCGTGGCGTCGTTGTGGTTTCATCCATTTCTTAAGCTTCTTTAAAGTGTAATTAATATTCATGACACAAGGTAGTATATCTGCCACTAACGTATCGTGCGCAGGGCGCTGACCATAATCTTGGTTTAGCGCATCGATTAAAGGTTGTTGGTGTTTGAGTAAGGCGGCTTTTAATTGTCTCAGTTGCTTTACCCGTTGCTCATAGCTCGTGAGTGGGTTTTGTTGATATGCTGCTTGTTGCTGACAGAGCAGTGACGGCAACGACACTGCTGTTTGTTTTTGAGAAATTTCATTTGACTCAACGGAAATTGCAACACTCATAAATACCCCTTTATCATTATCTTTAAAACTGACTGGTCAGTCGGTTTTTGTAGTCTGGCGTAAGCAGTCGCTAATTACAAGCCTAATTTTTCAACAATAGTGATAATCGAAGGAAGTTTTGGAAATAGATCACAAAAAGTGACTAAAATATGACGACGGATGCAACCCGAAAGTCCCTGCTTTTACTAGTTGGATTCAATAATAAAAGCCATAGCAAGGCATTTATTATCATATAATAGTTGTTCTATATAGATAATAAATAATGTTGCTATTACTTATTTAGGTTTAAGGCCGTTTCTTTGAGGTGAGTGAAGGGCCTCTTGAAATGTACTTGTTACGAAGTTGCTCTAATTCACCTTGTACCATCATTTGTTCAAATAACATTTTTATTCTCGCCGCTGGTAACACAGCTTGGCTGCTATTTGAATATTGAATCCAAGGGGTGCGCTGAGAAACGATAAGTGGTTTCCCAAAAAAGTTTGGCTTCTTATTTAAGGCAGCAGCCGCTGCCAATAACGGGTCCATAGGGCCAATAATTGCATCTACACGACTTAAACTGAGCATTCTAATACCTTGGTTAAAATTGGTCACTTGGTGTTTTAGAATATCTGGGTCATTGTCTATATCATCACTAAATTTAGCCCCACGTAAATAGGCGATGGTTTTTCCTTTTAACGATTCTATTGAGCTAAAATGTGTACCTTGTTTTGCTAACACGACATTATTTAATGGCGGCAATGGCGCAATGTAAGTCACATAGTCTTCTAGTTCCTTATAACGAAACATTATGGTTAAATCGATGGAGCCCGTTTTTAAGTCATGCATTATGCGTGCGTAGGGTGCAATATGATTAACAGGAGTCAGCCCAGCCCGTCGAAGTAAAGAGTTAGCGAGATCAAAATAAATACCACGCGGTGGTTTGTCATCAATAATGCCATAAGGGGCAATGGCGATGGTGCGAACTTTGATTGGCTGTTGAATATCGTAGGCAAGTGCAACGGAACAGTTAACTGTGCTCAGGTAACTTAATAAAACAAAAGTGATGAGAGTAAAGAATTTTAATTTCACTTAGCAAAGACCTTTAGCAACAAAAATTTTTGATGAACCATATTGTTGGTTCAGTCACTCTAAGTCTATCAGTTACTCACTTATTATTCACGGCTCAAAATCTAATTCCCTCCTTGTAAACAGTCGATAGTAAGCAAGACAGACCTAATAAACACTCTTTTGGTGTTGTTTGGTAAATTCCTCAGTTTTAAGCTTGTTTGTAAGGTGAAAATAGTCATAATAGCCTTCACAATAAGTATATTAATTCAGATAAAGACGCTTAAATAGCAACGATGAGGGCTTAATGAAGTATATCGGTAAGACTAATTTCCAACATTCACAACAACAAAAAGTTGGTGTGTTGCTAACAAATCTAGGTACACCAAAGGAACCGACTAGAAAGGCATTACGGGTTTATCTTAAAGAGTTTTTGTCTGATCCTCGGGTTGTCGAAGCACCGCGCTTATTATGGTGGATGGTATTAAACTTTGTCATTTTAACAATCAGACCTAGCCGTTCTGCTAAAGCTTATCAAACAGTATGGACTGAGCAAGGTTCTCCATTATTGCTTCATACCAAGGCGCAAACAGAAAAAGTAAGAGCTCAACTTGTTGAGACTTATGGTGATAATGTAGTGGTTGAATTCGCTATGCGTTATGGTCAGCCATCTATCAGCGACACATTAGATCGCATGCTTGAGCAAGGTGTGACTAAATTAGTCGTGTTGCCGCTTTACCCGCAATACAGTGCAACAACAACAGCCTCAACCTTCGATGCTATTGCTGCAGATTTTACCAAGCGTCGTGCGATCCCCGAATTACGCTTTATTAGTCATTATCATGATAAATCTGCCTATATTGAAGCTTTAGCACAAAAAGTCGAACAGTACTGGCAAGAACATGGCCGCGCTGATAAGTTGATTCTATCTTACCACGGCATCCCTAAACGCTATTTAATGCAAGGTGACCCTTATCATTGTGAATGTTATAAAACGTCACGTTTATTGGGTGAACGTTTGGGGTTAAGCAGTGAAGAGTATCAAACAACTTTCCAATCACGCTTTGGCCGTGAAGAGTGGTTAAAACCTTATACTGATCACACTTTGCAAGCATTGCCTCAGCAAGGTGTTAAATCAATTCAAGTGATATGTCCTGGTTTTTCGGCTGATTGTTTAGAAACCATCGAAGAGATAGGCATCGAGAATCGTGATTACTTCTTAGAGGCGGGCGGTGAGCGATTTGAATATATTGAGGCACTTAATAGCGATGATAATCACATCGATGCACTTGTCTCGATTGTTGAAGAAAACCTCCACGGTTGGACGAACCATCAACATGATGCTCAAACTTGCTTAGAGCAAGCTAAAAAATTTGGCGCTCAACGTTAGTTCATTTGTGTCACACTAATCAATTATTAGAGTGACACTTTCTTGCTGATTTCACGTACAGCCATAAAGGTATCTGATTACCATGTATCCTCTCGATTACATTGAACCCGTGTTTAGGCCACCCAGTGAGTGGAAAAGCTTAATCTTGCAAGTCACCAATGGGTGTTCTTGGAATCGTTGTACATTTTGTTCTATGTATACCGACGAGCAAAAGAAGTTTAGGCCAAAGAAGATTGAGTTAATTGAGCAAGAAATTATTACTATTGCACAATCTGGCCTTCCAACCAGCCGCGTTTTTTTAGCCGATGGCGACGCGATGATGTTGCCATTTAAACGCTTAAAACAAATTTTAGTCTTGATTAAGCAGCATCTTCCGCAGGTAACACGTGTCTCGAGTTATTGCTTACCTAGAAACTTGAGTAATAAAACAGTGGATGAGTTGAGCGAACTACAATCTTTAGGGTTAAAGTTGCTTTATGTTGGCTGTGAAAGTGGCGATGATGAAGTACTCACACTGATTGATAAAGGCGAAACCTATCAATCGTCAGTTATTGCGCTGAACAAAATTAAACAAGCTGGAATGAAAAGCTCGGTGATGATTTTAAATGGCTTAGGCGGTCCTGAGCTATCGGAACAACATGCACTGAACTCGGCGCGTTTGATGAATGAAACTCAGCCGGACTATTTATCGACACTCGTGGTAAGTTTTCCTTTTGGTGAACAACGTTTTGCAGACAACTTTACAAAACAACACTATCAGCCATTTAGGCAATTAACACAGCCTGAGCTATTTCATGAAATGGAAATGTTATTAGAGACGCTTGAGCTGAACAAAACCATTTTCCGTTCAGATCACGCCTCTAACTATTTAGTGCTTAAAGGTATTTTAGGCAAAGATAAGCAAACACTTTTACAAAAAGTGAAAGCAGCACAACGACAGCCGGGCTCCATTGCATTGCGCCAAGAGTGGCAACGAGGCTTGTAGAATCTGCTCAGTCATTGCTATGAAACTAATGTTATTTAGGGCTGATTTTATGTCTAGCTTCTCATTAGCGACCATTATGTTGATCGGCTGTTAGGTAAAACAAACAATCGGCCTTTGCTATCTCGGCGATAGTGGTTGCCATAAACACCTTAAGGTGTTTTGCACATAATAATTGATTGCCTTTAACACAGAAGTAGTCAGAAATCAGGTCTTCCCCCTCATCACCAATGAGCGATAAATTGGCTAAGCCTAAATGATCAACCCACCCAAGTAATTGCCCTTGAGTAGCGCTGCCATAGTTAAACTGTTCAATGGTGGATTTTAGTGTGACCCCATCAAATCCTTCATCATGCTCGCTGTAGGCCAGCTCGACGTCGTCATTAATAGTTAGGCGTAACGGTTTAGAAATAATATCAATTGATTTTTCTTGGTGTGGTTTATTAACATCCTCACAGCGACTAATGAGTTTAAGACCATGATAAGCCACGTGATGAGCTTGTTCATCATTACTGCCACCACATTCAATGGTAATGATTGGGCAACCAAAGTCTTGCTCCATCAACGCACCTAAATGGATACCCGATAGAATCATGGTTTGGCAGAAGTAAGAGGCCAGCGCTAATACATTGGATGTCAGCAGTGGGCTAACTGCAAAGGCTGGCCCAGAACCAGATGTGTTATGAAGGTCGATCACCAATTCTGGACTCACTTCACTGATAGCCTGTTTAATTAGCGCAGCGCGCAGCCCATAATCAACCGGCGTTGGTTTAGTGAAGCAGCGATTAATATCTTTGCCACCTTCAAGGTAACGGTGTGATAACAATGGCTTCGCTGTCGCGGCTTCAACAGAGCAAATAATAAAACGCATATTGGTTAATGGGACTGGCTGCTGTCCCTGATTTGTTAGCCAGCGATGAATGGCAATCAGGCCTGAGGGCTCATTGCCGTGCAACAATGTCGTGAATACTCGGCATCGGCTGGGATCTTGACCTTTGATATCGATGACGGTTGGGCAGGTTAACGATAAGAGAAATTGCTGATAGTCTGCGCCTAATATCACTTGCTCAGGATCGCTCAAATAACTGACCTCATTAAAATCTATGTCCATTGTTGCTCCCATTCGGTCACAGGTTGTTCGGATTGATTAAATTGTAAGTAAAGCTGCACTAAATGACGACAGGCTTGCTCTTTATTCATCGTTTGTTCGAGTGCTGTTAGTGTTTGTTTTTGCCAAATCGCCCCATTGATTTTTCGCTCGAGTCGCTGTTCAATGATCCTCAAATAATAATCCACTTCACTAATATCAACGCCTAAGCTCTGTAAGCCTTGCTCTGCAATTATGAATAAAGCAGTGATGATATCCCTTATAGGGGTTATTTGTGGCTTGTTTGGGTGGCGTAATGGCCACAGTAACTGAGCATCAAGTCCATGTTTCGCGGAACGATAAAAGTTGTATTGAGCAAATTTAAAAGGGATCACGCACAGTAACCGCTCGACGTTATTGGCTAACCCGTTCGCTAAGCCTATGGCAAACGCTGCCGTGGCAAGCATATCAACATTCGATGGCCCGGCGGGTATTGCTCTAAACTCGAGCCGAATATGGCCATTTCCGTCAGGACAGTACACGGGGCGTAGCCAAGGCCATATAGTGCCTAGATGGGTGACTAATTCACTAAGTTTAGGAAGCCCATCGTCTGGAGCATCATCATTTAATTGAGGGATCAATGGCGGGTACAACGCCACTGCCTGAGCAAACAGCTCCCAAGGGCTATGCCTTAACCAGCCGTGCCCGAAGCTAACACGCGCTGAGCGAAATAAATTAGCTGCTTGACGTCTGACATCGATAGACTGCTTAAATAATGCAATACGGGTTTCATCCCATAGTTGATGGCCAAGTAAAATAGGAGAGTTAGCACCAATGGCTGTGACTAAAGGCAGCGTTAATAAAGCTGCATTATACACGTCACAAAAGCGCGAGTAGGGCACCATTAAATGACATTGAAAGGAAGCATTGGCTCCCTCTGAAGAAATATCCTTAAAGCGAGTATTTAAGGGCTCTTTACCATCAATATTTATTTTAAAAGATCCGTGACGTTGTTGATATAAGTGCTTTGCAAGGCAATGGTAGCGGGGGATATCGGTCATATAATCTACGGTTAGGTGCTTTTTATTCAGGGTCGGGAGAATGCCAATCGCTAGCGCTTGCACTCCACACTTATTGGCAGCTTGGTTAATGTGATGAGTCTTACTGATAAGCTCTTGTTGTAATTGGCTAAATGGTCGTCCATGTTGTAAAACGGGGCTAAGGTTAAGTTCTAAATTAAACTGATTGAGCTCGGGTTGTAGCTGAGAATCTTGCAATTGCGCGATAAGTTGTTGATTACTACAACTTGGTTGGGCTTGTTCGTCAATTAAATAATATTCTAGCTCTGCCCCCATTTTTAAGGGGTCGTGTCCAAATGTTGGCTGACTGATAACACCCGCTAATTGTTCAAGCTGACTATCTAAACGCTGTTTGAACTCGGTAAATTGAGTTTTGGTGAATTGCCGATGGTGGATTGTTCTACCCATAATAGCCCCACGATTGCTACTGTTGATAGCCATTTGACCGTTTTAATGGGCAAAACACTAACAAGCGTTATGCTCTTTCGCTGGCTATTCTTTTGTTACTCTTTTATTAGCATGGCAGACTTTATCGAAAATAGATGTTGATTTTGGTCAATAAATAGTCACTAACGGTAATCGAGATCAAATTATTCTTTAAAAATTAGCTGGTAACTCAAACCGAGGTGATCGCTTCCGGCAACATAGAATGTATTAAAATCATTGATTATCAGATGGCTGCTAATTAAGCAGTGATCGATGGGAATGCCCGTAATTGCGCCCAAGCGCTTAAACGAGTCTTTAGGGTGCCAAGAAGCATACAAGCCCACTTTTGAGATACAAGGTGTTAATTTAAAATGTTGTGGAAAGTGGCTTGACCATGGCGTTGTATTGAAATCGCCAGCCACCAACATTGGTTTTAAGGCATGTTGCTCAACCACCGTTTGTAGGTTAGCCAGAATAAAGTTTCTTCGTAGCCAATTCTCCTGATTGCGTGCAGAAGGGGGGTGAAGCATTATCAGCTGTAATGGTCGTCCGTGTTGTTGTACCTCCATCGTGATAACAACACCTTTTCCGGGCAATATCTGTTCAATAACAATGTTATTAAGTGGGAAACGACTGATCACTCCCATACCATCTGGAAAACCAGCGTTATCTTTGGCCCCATAATGATAAAACTCAGGTAAAAGGCTTGAGAAATACTGATGTTTCTTTTGATTTACTTCAAATAGCAAATACACATCCGCTTGGTGATCACTCAACTGCTTCAGAGCTTGTGATAAGTGGACATTAAAATAACTCAAATTCGCTTGGACGATATGTAATTTTTTGCTGTTTTTGCTAGACACCGTAGGGCTTTTAATGAGGAACTGATAATTTTGAATCAAAAAAGTGCTTAGTATTAATGAACACATCAATAATGAAAAAAGGCGACTCCAGAAAGTTAAGCATAAACTAAAGATGAGACCAACAATGGCATATTGAACTTGAAAGTGACTTAGTTGATCTAAAAGAAAATACTGTCCAGTCATTTCTAAACTGGGAAGTAACAGTAAGCAGAGTGTTATGAACACTAAAAGTGTGATGATATGTTTCACAAATCCCTCCAGCAATAATTCTTTGAGTCTAGTTCAACTAGATAAAATTGCTCAGGTTTTTTATGAGATAGGCCATGTTACAGAATGGTTTTTACAACGAAGCCTCAGAATATGAGTTATGCCCAGAGGCTTCGCTGGTTATCGTTTAGTGACACTAAAATAGTGATACTCGATCAATTAAGGCTTATTTGATGACCTTAGCGATTGATTGAGCCAAGTACTCTACATTGGTTTTACTAATACCAGCAATGCTGATACGGCTAGAATCCACCATATAAATACTGTAGTCATTGATCAGGGTCGCGACTTGCTCAGGGGTAATGCCGAGGAAAGAGAACATCCCTGATTGACGGGTAATAAAGCTAAAATCACGCTCAACGCCCTGTAGCTTTAAGTGTTCAACCAATAATTGGCGGTTTGTGGCAATACGATCACGCATTTGAGCAAGCTCTTGATGCCATTGGCCAGTGAGCTCGTCAGAGTTTAAAATCGTGCTAACAATAGCCGCGCCATGCGCTGGTGGCATAGAATAGATACTACGTACCACAGATAAAGCCACAGAATAGGCAATATCAGCCACATTGCTGTTTTTAGCGACTAACGTAAAGCCACCGATTCGTTCACGATAAAGACCAAAGTTTTTCGAACAAGACGTACACAACAAGACTTCATCGAGTTCTTTAGCCATTAAACGTGGCCCGTATGCATCTTCTTCCAGTCCTTGGCCAAAGCCTTGGTAGGCCATATCAATCAGAGGAGTGAAGCCCTTTTCCTTGGCTAAAGCGGTGACTTGTTGCCATTGTTCTTTGGTTAAGTCCATACCACTTGGATTGTGACAACAAGCGTGAAGTAATACGATATCACCTGCAGGTACATTGCTTAATGCGCTAAGCATGCCGTCAAAATCTAAGCATTTATTTTCGTAATCATAATATGGGTAGCTAGCGATGTTTAACCCAGCCGCACTAAACAAGCCTTCATGGTTGGCCCATGTCGGATTACTTAGCCAGATGGTAGCGTTTGGTTTACAGGCTTTAATAAATTCGCCAGCAACACGTAATGCACCAGTACCGCCCGGTGTTGACAGAGTGCGGCTGCGATTTTGACTAATCACATCGTGCTCACCAAAAACAAGCTCGCTGATTAAGCGGTTAAACTCTGGTTCACCCGTTGGGCCGATATAAATTTTTGATGTTTCGTTATCAATACGGAACTGTTCAGCGGTTTTAACGCAGGCAAGGATTGGCGTGTGGCCTGCATCGTCTTTGAATACACCAACACCCAAGTCGACTTTGTTTGGGTTAGTGTCTTGGCCATAAGCTTTTAAAAGGCCTAAGATAGGATCTGCTGGCAGCGCCGACAAGTGTTCTAACATAATGAATTTCCTTGCTGAATCTTTTTCTATAATCAAGAGTCAATTAATTTAACGCAGATTACCTTAGCTGCATAGAGACTAAAGTAACTTATTTTTAACATTAACTGTAAATAGGCGGGAAAAAGTTTACAGTTAATGGGATAAAAGGCCGTGAGTGTAAATTAAATCGCACTTGAACGTAGGCAAGCCCGTCAAGTGCACGTTTTGTGACCCCCATTATTATTTAAATAAGAGTTATAACAGTATTAACTAACTTCTTTTTCAATGGCGTAAATATCATCATCGATTAATTCGATTTTTGACTCAAAGATGGCACGCGCATCATGGAGCCCTCGATTGTAATAATATCCGCCAACTTCTTTTGAAAAGAAGTCTAAAAGAAACTCTGCATCAAATTGACCAATCTCTTGTTGAAGCTCTGCCTCAAAATACGATTGAAGCTTTTCAACGATGGCCTCTTTTTCTTGATTTGTAAATTCAACATCTGACATTTATAACAATTTTCCTTAGGTATATAACATTACATATTTTTGACAAAAAACGCTCACCGCTTTGCTACTATCAAATGAAGCAATACAGTGAATAGAAAGTCAATGATTGTGGGGTTCTGTTTCGTTAAGTAGTATTTTTTCGTTCAGCAGCATCGATTAGCTTTATTACTTCTTCAGGCTCCAACTCTAGAATAAAACCTGTCCACCATGCAATAAACTTGGTTCGCCACGCTTCAACTTCAAGGGTAAAACGATAAGTTCCTGGCGTCGATGGTGCATAGATTTCATCCAACGTCTTTGCGATGTCTGGGTATAAGCTATTCACTAAATCAAATGTGCTGCTTTTCATGGTTTTTCTAACTTGAACTATTTCATCAATGTTTTCAAAAAATAATCGATAGTTTTTGATTTCATTTTTATATTTTTCAATTTCAGGTTTATGCAACTCTTTGATAAGCGATTTATTAAACTCTCCACCAATCTCGTTAAGATAGCCTTTTAAAAACGTTCGTCTTTTACTCGGACTATTCCACTCGTCAAGCTCATCAGGATCTAGATTTAACGTAACTACGATAGATATCTCGTGCACTAAGGCTTTGGGGATCTCGAGCTCGTTATCTAAAAAGAGCTGACCTAGCGCGATAATCTCATTGCTATAGTCCAAGTCATCACTGGGTATTTTCCCGTCATAGTAGATATCCTTATAAAAGCGATAAATTTTTTCGGCTCCCCAGCGTTGAATATTATCTGCAATAAAATCATCCCATTGGGTTTTAAAATCTAGCGCGTCATCATTACCTAAAGCCGTTTCATCCCAAGCACCCATCGTATCTCCTTATTCGTTTCGTATGTTTCAAAAACAGCTGAACTGGCGAGGTTAGCAGAACATATAATTTACTATGCAATGTTGGTCACGGCAAACAGTAATCCGCTTGAAACGATGAAACACATCGAGCCCTTAATTGTTTGTATTTAAATCTATTTAATACGAACTTAAGCATACTTATGTAACTTATTTTGACCGTGATACCCCTAAGACAATAGCTAATGGCCGATGTTATTACGCGGCAACCATAGGCTAACCTTAATGCTAGTTTTTTAACGACAAGTCCGAAAATGAGACTAAGAGGCCTAAAAAAGTCCGTTACCGGACATCGGTGGGGTTATAAAATAAAAATAACACTATAATCAACTGAAATTTAAGGGAATATTGTATTGGCTCAGACTTTGCTTAGGTTTAGACCTTGCTAAGAAAGGCTTAACATCTTCAAAACGATTTAAGAACAATAAAAGTGTCAATACAACAAACAGGAAAGTTTATGAATGAACTTATAAAAATGATGTCTATCGGTTTATTTGCGGTATCAGTTTCAAGTCAAGCTCAGGATATTACAGTCACGACTGACGAAGGCTTTGAGCTAGCAGCAAGTTATTACCAAAGTAATACCACAAGTAATCGTGGCGTTTTGTTATTACATCAGTGTAATTACAATCGAACTATGTATAACGAGATCGGGCAGCAATTGTCGAACCGGGGGATTCATGCATTAAGCCTAGACTTTAGAGGCTATGGTGACAGTGCCAAGGGCAAATTCACACAAGCAAAAGTTGAAGCATTACCAAGAGAAGAGCAAACAAAAGTTTTACAAGAAATGTATGCTCATTGGCCTCAAGACGTGCAATTAGCTTACGATACACTAAAAAGTAAAATGCCAAAAGAGAGCATCGTTGGGGTTGTTGGTGCAAGTTGTGGTGGCTCTCAAGCAATTACATTAGCGAAAAATAACTCGGTTAATGCAATAGCTTTCTTTTCTTCAGCTCAACGAAAGGAAAATATTACTCACTATAAGAATAACCTAGCTGATAAACCCACGCTGATTATTGCCTCAGAGAAAGATACCCGCACTTATGAAAGTGCTCAACAATTGTTTACTGCGTCGACAAACATGAGTAGCAAATTGATTTCTTATAAAGGCAGCGAGCATGGCTATCCGTTATTAGATAGCGATACCATGTTAGGCAGTAATATCGTCAATTGGTTAGACAATCATTTAGTAAAGTAGCTTTGGCTGCCAGTTTACACATTAATGCATCATGTATTATGTATATTAAGGGGGCACTGAACGTGTCCCCTGTTGCTTGTCACTTTGAATGTTAACCGTCAACTTGCTCATATAACTCTAATGGAAGTCCGTCGGGGTCTCTAAAAAAAGTAAATTTTCGCTGGGTAAATTCATCTATCCTAATGGGCTCTACATCCAAACCATGAGCTAGCAGGTAATCTCTAACGCACTCGACTGACTCGACATTGAATGCCAAATGCCTTAAACCAAGCGCTTCTGGAAAACTTGGCCTATCAGGTGAATTAGGAAAAGAAAATAGCTCAATTTGGCCACCATCGGGTAACTTTAAATCGAGCTTAAAGGAGTCACGCTCTTCTCGATAACTTTCAGCGATCACTTCGAGGCCAAGAATTGAGGCATAAAAATGCTTAGATTTTTGATAATCTGAGCAAATGATAGCGACGTGATGGATAGATTTGAGCACAGAATCTCCTTGTTTTCTAATTGCTTGCGTTATGTTTCACTGTAACCGTTTGATAGTTTCACATGGCAATGGCCATCAGGGCTAGGTTTAACAGAAATGCTATCGGCGACAAATACACGGTCAGAAAAAGTCATTTTTACTTTGTTGTTTGAATCGTCCTCAAAGGTTGCTAATTTCACCTCACAGTTTTTGAGGGTTAATTCATTGATGTTGTTCTGTTGTAACCCGGTGCTATCTTCTGTCTGTCGAGTTGTACCAGCGATTATGGTTATATGTCACTTTAATGATTTATTGGGGCTTGTTTAAGACTTTGTTTATAAAATATTGAGATGTTAAAAGTTAAAAAAGATAGTACGGTTGCCTCCGGCATCATCTGCATTGTTTGAAACAAAAGCTGAGCTTAATCACTTAGATTATTCATCACTGGCCCCACCTCACTATTTATTATAAAGGGAAGGGCTCTGGGCTTGTCCAACACCCGAATGAGGTGACGGCTACGAGACACCGATGCTTGTCTGTTATGTGTTTTATTCACCAAGCCATTTGAATTTGGCTTCTTTAATTATTTTTATAAATTCAGTCTTGGTAATTTTACCACTTGCCAAATCATCTTCAGCTGGCCAAGCAACTTTTTGATACTCGTTTTCTATAGCAGCAAGAATATAACCTAGTTCTCTTTCAGTGATATTTTCTTTATGGAAATGATGCATCGCGAGTTTCTTATTCCACAACTCACCTTCTGGCGGTGAGGGTAAAGTGAAATCAAGGGTTAGAAGCCTGTCATCTGATATTGTAAACCCTTTTGCTATAGAGTCTTTAGCACACTCATAAAGCATATAATCAATAGAGTCTTGAAGGCCGTAAAAGTGCCAGTCAAAACCAGCTTTACAACCACCGATGACTTCACCGTCTTTATCAGTAATATCGATGACTCTTTCGGCACAACCTGAAAGACAAAACAAGATGACAACTGCTCTTAACAAATTTTGAAACATCAAATGAACTCTTCTAAATACATAACGCTGCAGGAAATGTGGGTTATACTTGGCTAAATTAGCGAGGAACGAGCGCCAGCGCAGTTGTTCGTGCTTAATCCAGACTGGCCACCTGTCAGTGGTCTATCACTGGAGCACTCGCAATGAACACTGCCGAACAACAATGCTTTAATCCCCTTTATCAACAACATCTTATCAACCTTTGCTTGCTAGGTAAACGCCCATCACCCATGGGGGCTTATATTCGCGCGGGGCGTCGTATAACAGAAATAAATAAAAGACAGGCATAATCATATCACCAAAATTACAAGCTCAGTGAGAAGGGTGAAATTCCTGCCTGCCCCTTAATTATTCGATTCTTGTTTGTTATGTGCTCATTGTGTGAGCCTTAATTTAAAAAGTTAACAGCATATCATTCCATTGGGCACCGCCATGACTTGAATCCGACACACCTTGATGAATAAATCCAAAGCTTTGGTAAAACTTAACAAGGTGATCTTTACAAGTAAGTACCATACCTTTATGTTTGCGGTTTTGGCTAAACGCAATAAAATATTTGATAAGTGCCGATGCATACCCTAGGTTTTGGTATTCAGGGTCAACTGCCAAACCAAATACAGTTTGGTATCCACCTTGAGGGCAATGAAGATTACTATCAGAATACAACGCATCAGGAAGTTCCGGAGCATTGTAGATACAGCCGTTAATGTGACCAACAACAATACCACCACTCTCAAGTACAAAAAAACATTCAGGAAAAGCTGAAAATCGTTTTTTAAATGACTCTAATGGCGCAGCTTCAGACTCGGAAAAGCAAATTTCTTCTATTTCAGCCATACGGCTAATGTCTTCTTTCATAGCTTGACGAATTTTGTACATTTAAATTCCTTTCTATATTGGAGATTTTGCCTACAACATTTTGTAAGGTTGACAACTCTCGGAGTAAATATCTGGGCACATAACGCCCGCATAAATTGCGGATAATGCTTGGCTATAATTAGCGAAGAATGAGCGTCAGCCAAGCGTTTGACGTCATTTTTGAAGCGCTTGTTGAACGAAGCCGCTCGTGACAGAGTATACGCGCGCGGTGCTTCCTATCACAGAAAGAAATAAAAGACAGGCACAAACATATCACCATAATTACAAGCTCAGTGAGAAGGGGGAAATTCATGCTTGCCCCTTAATTATTCGTTTTCAAAACACCCAGCTTTTTGAATATTAAAGTCAAAACTAAATGAACAGGAACAAACACCAACATAAAAGCAAAAAACTGAATCCAGCTATTATTTGAACTGAAAAATACAATATTACTTTTTAACTCTAACATTTCACAAGCCTGCTGTTTTGTGCCCTTTGTTTAACGGGCTTGTCCAACACCCGAATAAGGTGTCGGCTGCGCGACACCTATTCTTGTTTGTTATGAATTGTACGGTTTGTTTGAAGTTATTTTAGAAAAGCCTTTTATTAACTTATAAACAGACCAGAACCAAACGGCTAATAAAACAAAATAGCCAACAACAAAAAATAGAAGAATAAAGCCAATGATAGATAGCCCTAGACCCCACCAAAAAATATTAATTATATTTGAATAATGATCTTCAAAGAGAGTGCCTACAGCATCATCTTTTTTTACCATTGCCCAAATAGCGCCAATAACCCAAAATATGCCAGTAAAAAGTCCAACTCCCATGAGCCCGTAAGCTATAAGAGCATTGGTTTTCGCTGCATCATCTTTGCTAGATAAGCTAATTGTTGTTTCTAATTCAGACATCTTTACATCCCTTGTATAGTTAAATAATAAAAATTCATAACGCCCATTTAAGAGGCTGCTAATAGTTTGCTAAAATTGTGTTGCGAAGCGAAACTGAGCAAACTGTTAGCAGTCCTGCTTTAAATTCTTGTTATATTTACATTACTCTAACACCTGATTTAGGTAAGTTTCGACATCTGCGCTTTCATCATTAGCTAATTTGATATTAAGGATGAATGTGGATAGAGCAAGCCAACCAATAGCAAAGCTGAAACTGAATACTAAAAATAATATTAAAGAAGGAATACCACACCAAATTAACACGGTTAATAATCGGCTAGTGATATTTAATGGTTTGTCTTTTCTATATAGCTTAACTGCGTTATTTACGATCTCGATTTTCTTACTATGCTTGAGATCTTTTAGCCTTTTGTCATCATAGAGCTTGAAATAAAACACTGAATCTCCTCGTAAATATACCGCCCCTATAAGCCGAGAGCAATGCTGGCGTATTGATTGCGCCTTTTGTTCTCTTCAATCAATGTGACAGCGTTGCGAATCAGCCTTCATGGGCTTGTTATTTCGCGATTATGTATCATCTCGCAGTCTATTTCTCGCACCTTCAATTATGGATTGCCACTCTTTAGAAAAAGGCTCAGGAAGAGACTTTTCAAATAAACAGGTTAGGTTCCACAATGCGCGTTCCTCTGCTTTGTCATGAATACTCAATTTATCTTCGTTGGAAAAACGTGAGAGGAAATCAAAAAGCACTAATGCTTCATCCTTTGTTAATTTAATCTCAACGTCGTCCATAAATCTCACTAGCGAAATAACAGCTTATTGTACGGTGACGACTGCGATATTTGTTCGTCTCGAGTAGCTGATTTTAAAAGAGAAACTTAGCGTAAATATGTTTTTATTACAAGCGATTATATGTTTATCGCTATTTCTTTCTTCTTACTTAGCGGCCAAAAAAGTATGTTAATGCTGCAAATTGTAATAAACCTAAAGGGCAGAGTGTAAAGCCGGTGTTCAATGTAATTTTTATCGATAAAGTGAGCAAAGGGGGCTGGTTAGAAAAATTATCTCTGTAGTCAGTCGAGAGAGGGTGTATTTGCTAAGTTCGTTTCGTGAGTGTTCAATTAACCCCTTTGATACTTTAATAAAAAAAGACCCCCAGTCATCGGAGTGTCCAATGGCTGGGGGGCAATTTGCAATGACTGTGAAACTTTTGTAGTGCAGTTAGCGAATCGATTAAATATCGATAACGTCAAATTCAACTTGTGGCCAAATATCGCGACACGCTTGTTGAATGTCATCGCGCAGTTCCCAGTCTACCGTGACATTTAGCGACCAAGACAGTCAAACGAAAACACGTAAGTATCGTACCTTACCTACACTCAAGTTTTTATGGCTTATCTTGCAGCATGTGCTGCCTAAGGGGTTACAGCGAGTACGTGATTACGGTTTTTTACACGGTAACGCCAAAGCCTTACGCTTGCGTATCCTCAGCCTGTTGTTATCGCTAACATACTGGCTCGTTCCAGCCCCTCAACCGACACCACCACGCGCTAAGCGGTACCGATAATAAGAAGAATGGCATCAACAAAATAAGAGGAGCAATATGAGAAGAACAACAACTGAAAATAGCTAACCACTTGATATCACGTGAACACCTTGCACTATTTACTATAAAAGGAAGGGCTTCGGGCTTGTTCAACACCCGAATAAGGTGTCGGCTGCGCGACACCTATTCTTGTTTGTTATGGGCACTTTTCTCCGTGCTCATCGTACGGATATTTTTGCAAACTAGTACAGTCATTTCCATAACACTTAACAATAAAATTAATACAACGCCCACTGCCTGTATACATGAATGAAAAATCGGCAATAGCTCTATTTTTTGATATTGATACAACCAAATTCTCATTCGGTAAATCATTTCGTTCTAAATATTTAATGACAGTTTGAGTAGCCATTTTTTCCATTTTTGGAGTAAGTTGTTGAGTTGAATCACTACAACCAAAAATTAAGATTATAATCACGAACGAAAATATTACACGAAACATGACTGCTTACGGAATCCGATTAATGCCCTTGTTAGGTACGTGTTTGTTATACCAACAAATTATAAACAATGCTATTGGCACACTAAAAAGACTTGTTGCCCACCCTATAACAATTGAAGTCCAATGCTCATAAAAACTTGGATTATTGATCCAAGCGCTATTTGACCAAATAAAAGCGGGCAAAAGAGCAACCGCTAAATACAATAAATAACGCTTAGGTTTTAGCACATGAATTAAGAGTGCCAAAGGAAAGCCCAACACAATATTTAGTATAAAATCGTGAAAATAAATCAATGCACTAATCCATTGATAACCTGCAAAGTTATCTAATAACCAATTAGTTATAGGATTAAATAGAGGGATATAACCCCAAGCTGTAACCAATAGAGCATAAAAAATAACACCAAATGAAAATGCTAAAGCTAACGATCTATATACTTTGGATTGCATAATTCTTCCCTGAGTACCTAACAGCTTATTGTACGGCGACGACTGCGATATTTGTTCGTCTCGCGTAGCTGATTTTAAAAGAGAAACTTAGCGCAAATATATTTTTATTACAAGCAATTATATGTATATCGCTATTTCTTTCTTCTTACTTAGCGGCCAAAAAAGTATGTTAATGCTGCAAATTGTAATAAACCTAAAGGGCAGTATGTAAAGCCGGTGTTCAATGTAATTTTTATCGATAAAGTGAGTAAAGGGGGCTGGTTAGAAAAATTATCTCTGTAGCCAGTCGAGAAAGGGTGTATTTGCTGAGTTCGTTTCGTGAGTGTTCAATTAACCCCTTTGATAGTTTAATAAAAAAAGACCCCCAATCATCGGGGTGTCCAATGGCTGGGAGTCACTTCACAATGACTGTGAAACTTTTATAGAGCAGTTAGTGAATCGATTAAATATCGATAACGTCAAATTCAACTTGTGGGTTAGTATCAGCGTCGCAATTATCACTACTCTTTGAACAGCCAATACAACCCTTGAATTGCAGTAGTTGGGAACGCAGTTTCATGATTTGCGCCTTGAATAGTTAATAGCTTTACTTTTGTATTAGGGAATAATTCACCTGATAGCTTCAACTCAAGTTCCTTTGCACCTTTAACCATGTCGTGTTTTGGCGAATCCAGTTGAATAGTCTCATTAGCACCAACAGCAATAAACACCTTGTGCTTATTTAAATTAGGATCTGTTTTAATTTTAAGAATATCATTATCTTTAAACCAAACAGATGGGCTGCCTAGGACATAATTATTAAACATATCAGGTTTAGTAAATAATATGTATGCCCCAAATAGTCCACCAAGTGAATTACCAACAAAAGTCCTAGATTCATTTACTCTGTAGTTTTTTTCAATGAAAGGGAAAACTGACTTTTCAATAAAACTAATATGTTCTTTCGCTTTTCCTGTTTGAAACTTCCAGCTTGAATCTTCAGTATGAGTATAGTCACGAATCCGACTAGAGGGGCCTTTAGATCCTTTTGAGTATGAAATCCCGACAATTATTGCCTCTTTCATTTTTCCTGTATTCATTGGAAATCTAGTAGCGCCAGATACAATTTGGAAACTATACCATGCGTCGGTTAAGTAGATAACAGGATATGACTTATCTTCTTGGCTGTTATATGAGCGTGGTAATTTTATAAAAAGAGGGTAAACCCTTCCGGAATCAGGATCTTGAATCTCGATAACATTACTTCGAGGAATTTCAAAGGTATTTCTATCTTGAGCTTTGACTAATTGAATAGAATTAATGAAAAGAAATATGAAAATATAAGGTAGAAATTTCACCCAAACTCCGTTTTGCGTATAACGCCCATTTAAGGGACTGATAATAGTTTGCTAAAATTGTGTAGCGTAGCGAAACCGAGCAAACTGTTAGCAGTCCCGCTTTAAATTCTTGTTGAACGAAGCCGCTCCGCGGCAGAGTATACTCGCGGTTGTTCATACTTAACCAGATAAACCACCACTTGGTGCGTTTTAACTGGAGACATCACGATGAACACCGCCGAACAACAACGCTTTAATACCCTTTATCAACAATATCTTACCAACCTTCGCGTGCTAGGTAAACGCCCATCAACCATTGATGCTTATGTCCGCGAGGTGCGTCCCGTCACAGAAAGAAATAAAAGACAGGCATAAACATATCACCATAATTACAAGCCCAGTGAGAAGAGGGAAATTAATGCATGTCCCTTAATTATTCCAACCGACACCACCACGCGCTAAACGCATTTGTCCTTGTTGCCACTGAAGTGGCATCACGCGAACCAGCTAAGCGATACCGAGAATAAGGAGAATGGCATCAACAAAATGAGAGGAGCAATATGAGAAGAACAACAACTAAAAATAGCTAACCACTTGATATAACGTGAACACACGTTATGCACTAACACGACTTGGCTTGAGTTTATTATTTAGGCTTGATCACCACTGGTACACCTTGCACTATTTACTATAAAAAGAAGGGCTTCGGGCTTGTCCAACACCCGAATAAGGTGTCGGCTGCGCGACACCTATTCTTGTTTGTTATGTGCATTACTCATATTTTTTCAATACTTCAAAAATCTCTTCTGACAAAGTATTAAATTTACTTTGAATAGAATCTGATAAAACCTTGGGATTGTCAAAATCTGGGTTAGCAAGCATGACAATTTCAAAGATAGACCACTCTGGCATTAAGTTTTCGTTTACCCAACTAACACCCTGTAACTTTTTCCAATAGTTGATCTGTACATCTTTTGTTTGACCCAGCAGCCATAACTCGAAACGTGCTTCTTGGTGATTAAGCACAATTGCCAATTTGAGCTTACGTTTTTTAAGGAAATCGTTTTGCAAATAAAAGTAAGTAAAGTCGATATAGCCGTGTAGTATATTTGCAACCGAAAATTGCCCCTTATAGTTTTTATTAAACTCTGTTCTGAGACCTTGTATTCTCCCAACAAGGCTTTGATAAATTTCTTGTATTTCCCCGCTAGCAAACGCTTTTTTGTAGGAAGGGATCCTGTCATTGATATTCTTTACTGACATTTATCTGTAATCTCCGATCCTTACTGGCACATAACGCCCTGTTAACAGGCAAAAAATAGTTGATTAAAATAAGCGACGAAGGAGCAAAAACCAACTGTTTTTGTCCTTGTTTAACAGCTTGTTAGCACTATATACTTAAAATAAATCCAAGCCCGGTATAGCCGCTTTTTCAGGATACATGCAATGATATAAATATATTGCAAGCCCAGCGTCTCCAGTCCATAAGGTAAATCGGCCTTGCCCGTAATGCAAGCGTGCTTTCTGGCACTGCTCAATAGAGTGCATTGCGAATTTTCTTGCTCTCTCAAGCCATACCGACTTCCCCGTTTTTTGGTACAAATACAAAAAGGCGTAACCGTTACCAGATGTCCCATGACAGATATTAGAACCTTTTAGGAGAGGCCCTGCTTGCCAAACTAGCTCCCCCGTTTCGTCTAACAACTCATCAAGTAGTTTAGATTCAGGTGAATCAATCGCTGGTGTTCTTGACATTGCTGTAACAACACCTGCTGCTCCGTGACACCATTGAACAAGCAATTTATCAATATTTGGTTTAGTACAGAGCGTCCAATTTGCTAAGTTATCTTTTTGTTTTACTGAAATATTTAAAGTAGCAACCGTACGCTTAATTATCATTTCGGTGTAACCCTCGGGTAATAAATCAGCGCCTTGTAAAAGAATATTGGCATTGCCAGTTATACCATGGCAAGCACCATAATAATGCCGCTTAGGCCCAAATACTTGGCTTTGCCAAAGCCATTCGCCCGTCTCGGTATCTTGTGTCCAGTTATCCATTAATGACTTTGCGCCCTTAACAAACAAATCTTTCCAATGACTTTTACCCGACTTCCGATAAAGAGCTAGGGCAGCATGCATCATTCCACTTTGTCCAGAAGTTATTTCATACAGAGGAAGATCTATAGTATCTTCCATGCATCGCATAACTAGTCTTGATAATTTTTCATTATCAGGTTGCACTAACATTGCGGGCATTAGTATGCCGAGTTCACCTATTTGTAAGCCCGGCTCTACTGATACATCAGGTGTTTTCAAAAAAGACTGGTAAACACCTTCAATTAACCCTGAC
This sequence comes from Psychrobium sp. 1_MG-2023, assembly GCF_030689115.1. Classification (NCBI taxonomy): domain Bacteria; kingdom Pseudomonadati; phylum Pseudomonadota; class Gammaproteobacteria; order Alteromonadales; family Shewanellaceae; genus Psychrobium; species Psychrobium sp. 1_MG-2023. The sequence goes on from NZ_JAUYVJ010000030.1 coordinate 30,280, forward strand.
AAATCATTTACTTTATATCCATATTCGTTAAGGATTTGTAAAGCGTGAATTGTGCCTGCAGCCCCTGCGTATGCGGACCATTTAGGCCCAACTCTAGGGTAGCTTTCTGCATCAAGTGGATGCGTGGGCCAACAAGCATCAGGTAATAGTGAGCGCTGAATATCATCGATAATTGACGATATTTCTGCCTGCACAATATTTTTATCCCATGAGGTTTTGGTGAGAGGTTCGTGACGATCTTTATCAAATAACATTATGTATAAAACTTTTCATCAGATTGTGATTAACCCTGCCTGTAGTGCTAACAGCTTATTGTACGGCGACGACCGCGATATTTGTTCGTCTCGCGTAGCCGATTTTAAAAGAGAAACTTAGCGTAAATATGCTTTTATTACAATTAATTATATGTTTCTCGCTATTTCTTTCCTCTTATTAGCTGTCAAAAAAGTATGTTAATGCTGCAAATTGTAATAAACCTAAAGGGCTGTATATAAAGCTAGTGTTTAATGAGGTTTTTTTATCGATAAAGTGAGTAAAGGAGGTTGGTTAGAAAAATTATCTCTGTAGCTAGTCGAGAGAGGGTGTATTTGCTGAGTTCGCTTCGTGAGTGTTCAATTAACCCCTTTGATACTTTAATACAAAAAGACCCCCAGTCATCGGAATGTCCAATGGCTGGGGGTCACTTCACAATGACTGTGAAACTTTTGTAGAGCAGTTAACGAATCGATTAAATATCGATAACGTCAAATTCAACTTGTGGGTTAGTATCAGCGTCGTAATCAACACCGTCAACTTCAAAGCCGAATAATTGTAAGAACTCTTTCTTATAACCAGCGTAGTCGGTTAGTTCGAAAATGTTTTCGCTGGTGACTTGTGGCCAAATATCGCGACACGCTTGTTGAATGTCATCGCGCAGTTCCCAGTCGTCAAGACGGAAACGATTTTTATCATCAGTCTCGATGTTTTGCTCATTGGTGTAAAGTTTAGTACTAAATAAACGGAACACTTGATCCATACAGCCTTCGTGAATACCGTGTTCTTTCATCACTTTAAATGCCATTGAGATGTATAGTGGCATAACAGGAATTGCTGAACTTGCTTGAGTTACTACAGATTTTAATACAGCAACGTTAGCTTGACCGCCAGTGCTTGAAAGCTTAGTGTTCAATGCTGATGCTGCACGATCTAAATCTTCCTTAGCTTTACCTAATGCGCCATCCCAATAGATAGGCCAAGTAAGCTCAGTACCGATGTAGCTGTAGGCAACTGTTTTACAATCATCAGTTAAAACGCCCGCTTCGTGTAGCGTGTTAACCCATAATTCCCAATCTTCACCGCCCATTACTGTAACCGTGTCATCAATTTCAGCTTGTGTTGCTGGCTCGATTGACGCTTCAATAATAGTGTCTTTGTTGGTGTCGATTGCTGTAGAAGTGTATGTTTCACCAATAGGTTTTAGGCAAGAACGAATCACTTCACCGCTGTCAGGTAGTTTACGTACTGGTGCAGCAAGAGAATAGATGATTAAGTCGATTTGACCTAAGTCTTCTTTAATTGTTTCAATAACTTTCGCTTTTGCTTCGTGTGAGAAGGCGTCGCCATTAAAGCTCTTTGCGTATAAGCCAGCTTCATGAGCCGCTTTATCAAAAGCCGCAGCGTTGTAATAACCCGCAGTACCTGTTTTACGTTCAGTACCCGCTTTTTCAAAGAAAACACCAATGGTGTTAGCGCCGCCGCCAAAAGCTGCACTGATACGTGATGGCATACCGTAGCCGCTTGAAGAACCAATCACTAATACATTTTTAGGTGCATTTTCTAATTTTGGTTGCGCTTTGGTAAATTCAATTTGCTGCTTAATGTTTGCTTCACAGCCAGTTGGATGAGTAGTGGTACAGATGAAACCACGAATTTTAGGCTTGATTATCATTGATATAACTCTTTTTACTTAGTTAGTTGATTGTGTCAGTCGTTGTACCTTAAAGAATAAAAACTTTCATTGATACAATTTTGCAGCCACTATACTACAAATCTGTAGAAGTGCTGCTCTGATTAGTTACTTATTTAGCCGATTAATTAAAAGGTATTGCTCATTATCATACTGAATTTAATCAATAAACGAACGGTTGCCTAGCTCATTAGTCTGATTGTTTTGTTTCACTGATGCCGTACACTAAGCGATTATTTTGCAAAGCTTTCTTTGTGATAGAACATCTTTTAATCGCCTTTTAATTGAGTAAACCATGAGTGATATCTTTTTCTATACTATTTTAGCGATAACCGGGCTGTTTGCTGGGGTGATAAATACATTGGCCGGTGGTGGGTCAAACCTGAGCATTCCAGCGTTGATGCTCATGGGCATGCCAGCGGATGTCGCTAATGCCACTAACCGTATTGGGGTGTTATTCCAGTCAATAACGGGTGTGGCAGGCTTTGCCAAACACAAAAAACTACCGACAGACAACTTAAAGGCAATTATCTTTGTCACTATTGTAAGTGGTTGTTTAGGTGCCTTGAGCTCAGGGTTGTTTTCGGCTGAGGTATTAAAATATGTGTTGTTAGGATCGATGATTTTAATGTCATTGGTGATGATTTTTTTTCCTGCAGTGATAGCCAAACGAGATGAGAGCAGTGCTAAAACGATTACACTTCACCCTAAATCGTGGGGGATGCTATTTATTGCTGGCTTTTACGGTGGCTTGATTCAAGCTGGGGTTGGCTTTATCTTACTCGCGGCACTGGCTGGCGCATTGCAATATGATGTGGTGAGAGCAAACGCCTTAAAGTTAGTGTGTACCTTAGTTTTTACCATTGCTGCAGTGGCCATTTTTATCTATCAAGACCTCATTATGTGGTTGCCAGCTATGGCTTTGGCCGCTGGTAGTGTGTGTGGAGCATGGTTAGGAGTTCGGGTGTCTCTTAATATTTCACCACAAACAATGCGTTGGCTGTTATTATTGATGACCTTGATAGCTACTTGCTTAGTGCTATTGAAAACATAATCAATTATCGAAGAGAAAATGTACTATGAAAGTAACCTTGAAACGAGATGTGCTTAAATTACCACTGTTTATCTTAGCGTTTGTCGGGTTAACGGCTTGTTCACCAGAACCAGAAGTAACACAACAGTCCGCGGCAAATGAGTTTAAAGTTGGGGTTGATTATGAGGTAATTAGTGAACAAGCATCAATCAAGCCGAAAGTGGTAGAACACTTTTCGCTTTATTGTGGTCATTGCTTTAGAAATGAGCCCTTGTTCGCATCCCTTAAACATCAGTTAGGTGACTCTGCACCGTTTGAACGTAATCACGTGATTTTTTTACCTCAGTCCCGTCCTGAATGGGGCAAGAATATGACGTTCGCAGTGGCTGCTGCAAGGTTACTAGGCGTTGAAGACGCGGTAGTTGAAAAAGTATTTTCTTCACATTTTGTTAAAAATCAGTTCATTGGCAATATTGGCGAATTGAAACAAGTCTTTAATGAAGTAGGTATCTCAGAACAACAATTTATCGATACAATGAATGATGAAAAGGCATTATTGTTAGTTAAAACAATGGCTGAACAAGCGAAACAAGATGGTGTTCGCTTTACGCCAGATCTAATTGTGAATGATAAATACCGTGTGATACTAGAGCGCCTTAGCGGCGTGGAAAATGGCGATAAACAACTGGCTAACTTAGTCAAATACCTGCTGACAAACCCGTAAATCACTCAATATGAACACATCTCATCTGTTATGAGGTGTGTTCACTGTACAACCATATCCTCATCATCGCTACTAAGGCGTCAATATTGACTGGTTTGGTTAAGTAATCACTTGCGCCTGCTTCCATGCACTTTCGGCGATCTTCTTGGCTGGCTTTTGCTGTTAACGCAATGATAGGCAACTGTTTAAATTGGTCTTGTTGACGAATTTTTTGCATTGCTTCATAGCCATCCATGACGGGCATCATAATATCCATTAAAACGATATCTATTTGGCTGTTTTCAGCGAGTTTGTCGAGCGCTGTTTGGCCGTTATCGGCTAATTCAATGGTCAGGTTATGTTTTCTTAATGCCTTAGATAAAGCAAATGTATTACGTAAGTCATCGTCGACAATTAACACATGGCGCTGTCCTAAAGTTTGACAACCTGCTTTTTCTTCGAGAATTAGAGGTGAAGTTGTCGTAGGTGCTTCATCTGTAATCGTTAAGTGCTCTTTATATAGCTCTGACATGGTCTTTGAACAACTAAATCGTTTATAAAAGGCATCAATTTTTTTGTGTAACTGTAAATTCGCTTTTGTTTGGCGAATGTGTTGATTTTCGATGGTTTCATCTTCAACGATTAGATGACAATGAAAAGACGTTAATTGTTGCTGTTGTTGTTGTGTTGGTGAGTGCTCAACATAAAGTAGCAAAGGGATCTGTTTATTTGAAACACAACGATGGTTGTGGCGTAACCATGTCAGAGTATCATCGTTTAGCTTTGATAGTTTGAGCATAACTCCCGTTACAGAAATACGCGTGTTCCCAATATGATGAGCCAACTCGTCTAAATGACGAGCCATTACAAATTCTAATTCATATTTGACCACAAATGACAGGTCTGTTGTCAGTTGGCTATCACTGTCTTGATAAATGAGTATTTGTTGATGCGGTGTCGCGGCACTTTGATCTCCGAGTCTAATGTTATGTTCATTTAAATCATGATGGATATACTCAAGTGATTGAAAAATATTTGGAGACACAAAAATATTGAGCAATTTATACATCTCATAGTCTGACAACGGTTTTTTGTGGTAACTCGACGCTCCCTGCTCAAAGACATAATCAGGTGTATACTTTTCGGTATTATATTTTAAATTAACTAACGATGACTGCACCTCAGAGTCTTGTGGGTTAATCAATGCGTGTACTGGGATAAAGCGTGTTTCGATATTATTGTTCAGACTCTGTAATAGGTTTACCCCTGACGCTTCCACCAATTCAATATTTAAGATAATTGCACAGGGTTGATACTCAGCAATCAGCGTTAATGCGCGTTTGACTTTCTTAGTGTCTAAGCATTGAAAACCAAGCTGTTTAGCTTTTTTTGTTAATTTTTGACACAAGTTAACATCATCTTCAATGATGATAATCACTTGAGGTGAGTTTTCTAAATGAGGCACTGTCTGTGCTTTAGGTTGCAGTGCAATTGGGTTATTTTGTGGGGCTAACTTCGTACTGGCAGTCTGTTCGAACTCGCGCTGTAATGGTAAGAACAGCGTAAAACGACTACCTTGATTGAGTTGGCTGTCGAGGGTTAGTTGCCCCCCAATAATGTCCGTTAATTGTCTTGATATTGTCAAACCTAAGCCTGTCCCTCCATATTGACGGCTGGTGGAACGGTCTGCTTGTTGAAACGCGTCAAAAATAATGGCTTGTTTTTCAGGTGATATACCAATGCCAGTATCATTAATTTCAATGGTGAGAACTTGACCAAATTCTTGATGTGAATTGTTCGAAATACATACTGATACTTCGCCGTGATGGGTAAACTTTAGTGCGTTTGCTAGCAAATTCTTTAAGATTTGCTGGGTTTTTTGAATATCTAACTTAATCGAATCGGGCAAGCTGTCACTGATTGAAAATGTCAACGTTAAGTGTTTTTGTAAAGCGACAATACTGAATTGCTCTTGTAGTGATTTTACCAACTCCCGAATGTCACAATACTCGAATACCGGCTCCATTTTACCTGCTTCAACTTTTGAGAGATCTAAAATGTCATTGATCAAACTGAGTAATTCGTAACCACTGCGGTGAATAATGCTCGCTGATTGCACTTGTTCTTCATCGAGGTTGCCTTGCTCGTTATCACTGAGAAGTTGTGAAAGGATAATCATTGAGTTAAGCGGGGTTCTTAATTCATGAGACATATTAGCGACAAAGTCAGATTTAAACTGATTGGATATTTCGAGCTGTTTTGCTTTTTGAGCGAGTGACTCGTTCGACAGTTTTAGTTGGTCAGACTGTTTTTTTAATTGTTGCTCTGACTTGGCTAACTGTTCAGTTTGTTGCTGAGACTGATTAAGCAGTGTTTGTAGTTTCTTGTGTGCCTTTGCCACCATCAAGGCCGTGGCAATTGACTCGCTAATAAATGTGATGAACTGTTGGCTATTGGGCGGTGGTGTCGAGTCGAGCCAACCAAGTTCAATCACCCCGACTAATTGGTCATCTTTCATCAGTGGATAAATCATTAAATGATCATATACCTCTGTGCTTTGATTAGTTGCGTTGGTGCTAACTTCCGGGACAACCTTACCTAAATAGCGTGGTTTATTTTGCGCAGCAACTTGTGCTAACACACTGGCAGTATTGTTTAGTGATAATTCAATCGACGGTCGTTGTTCACTTGATATGTCTTGATTTAAACCGCCAGACAATACCAAGTGTTGATTACTTACGGTGTATAACCGACCCAATGACGCCTGTAAATAATCGGTAACAAAAGTCACAATGTTATTGGCTAAGTCCGTACTAATTTGATTGCCTCGCATGGTATGAGAAAGCTGCTCTTGGCCTTCTTGCAGCCAGCGATGAGCCGCACTTTCATTAAAAGCGAGGCTGATTTTAGCAGACATGTCATTGATTGAATTAGCCAGTCGACTCAATTCATCGCCCGAGTGAACGGTTACCTGTTGTTCTAACTCGCCATTGGCAATTGCATCTGTTGTTTCCACCATTTCTAGAATAGGTTTGGTGAAACGTCGCGCAATAATCAATGCGATAAAAAATAGTGGAATAACTAAAGCAATAGCGATAGCGTAAATAATGGTTTCACGGTTACCTATATCTCTTAACGCTTCTGCTTTATTCATTTTGACAACCATCGCTAAGTTAAACTTATAAAGAAAATCCCATTTGGCAAAAACGGGTACTTGTCGATAGTCATTGCCTAACTCGAGTCCAGGGCTTAATTGAATCGCTTGTTGAATCAGACTATTTGTGGCAGATGTTGAGTTGAATTCATTGAACGAGCCAAAACGCGACGGTGCAATCAAATGGGCTCGTTGGTTGATATTAACAGCAATTAAGGTTTCACCAGTTTTATTGAGCCCGGTGTAATCACGTAAAATTGGTTCTAGGAACTCTGGGTACAGCTGAAAAGCAAGCGCACCAATTAATTGACCGTCCTGAATAACAGGGCTGACAATGAATGACGAATAATGATTGTTGTCTCCACTATAGGGGTAAAACGGTGAAAATTGTGTTTTCTGCGTGGTGAGAACATGTTGAAACGTTTGCGAAAAATGGCTGTGATTAAATGGCCCATTCAATAAGTTGGTGCTGAAATCACCTTGTTGCTTTAAAGAAAAAACGATATCGCCCGCTTTAGAAATAAGATAGAAATTGTTTAACCCTTCTTGCTGCAACAATTTTTGAACAAACGGCCGCGCTTCATAAGTAACTTCATGCTGATTTTTAGCCGTTTTGTTAAGCTCGAATTTGGCCGTTAACTCGGCTAATTTATTAACAGTTCGTGGAATAAGGCTGATTAATTCAGCATGTTCTATTTGTTCTTCAAACAGTATATCAATCAGTTTTTCTTTTTGATTAAAGATCGCATCGATGTGCGCCAAGGTTGTTTGTTGGTGAATGTTTTGCGCCGAACGTAAACTTAAAAACTCCGTCACAAACATCGGAATGGTTGCGCTAAGGAGAATAATTAACAAGAGTCGATGTTGCATGCGTTTCATTCGAAAACCTTGGGTTGATGACTGCTTTAATAGTCAATAAGAAGTGGGTCTACACCCGTCAAGTTATCACAAAATATCTCAGCTGTTTATTACTTTTTACATCAGTGGATTAGTTGTACTTTAGCGCAACATTAATAGATAATCAGTCAATTGTTTTATGCCATGGCGAGGCGCGTGTGTTTCATCTTTATCATTCCAATAAATTGGCTGTCCTTAAGAGTATTTTAGCCCATTTAATTAAAACCGACCCCCAACCTAATCCGTTTGCTAATGAACAAATTTTAGTACAAAGCCCGGGGATGGCGCAGTGGCTGAAAATTGAACTGGCGAAAGAGCTGAGCATTTGTGCCAACATAACTTTTCCATTACCAGCCAGTTTTATTTGGCAGACCTTTGTTAATGTCCTTGGTGATGTCCCTGAGCGCAGTGCCTTTAATAAAGATGCGATGGCGTGGCATATCATTGCGCGCTTACCGTTACATATCCAGCGCCCTGAGTTTAGTGAGTTAGCTCAATATCTTGAAGATGATGAACCGCTCAAAACCTATCAGTTAGCGTATAAAATTGCCGATATTTACGATCAATATTTAGTGTATCGCCCACACTGGATTGAGGCATGGCAACAAGGCAGCGTCGAATTTAGTGACGATCAGCCATGGCAAGCGATTTTATGGCAAGATTTAGCACAAACCATCATTGCTAGCGGCCAGTCACACTATCATCGTGCCAATTTATACGAACATTTAATCGCCGCGCTAAAACAACCCGACGTGGTGACTAAGTTGCCACAACGAATTTTTGTTTTTGGTATTTCGGCATTGCCGCCAAAATATCTTGAGGCGCTTCAGGCGATTTCGGCTCACTGTGAAGTACATTTTTTCTTAAATAACCCGTGTCAGGTCTATTGGGGCGATATTCTTGATGCGAAATGGTTGCAAAAATTAGCCAATCAGCAACGTGCTGCCTACCCGTTAGCCCAACTCGATGAGTCAGGTCATAGCGTGGCGCAGCGGGCCTTACTGAGTCAAAACGGTATTATTCACAGCAGTAACAGTCAAGACAGTGAAGCGCAGTTTAATGAAAAAGGGGAGCTAATGATCGGTAACCCTCTGCTCGCGTCATTGGGTAAACTCGGGCGTGATAATCTTGCGTTAATGGTTGAGCTCAACGCGCAAGAGGTAGAGGTATTTATCGAAGCTGAGTCACCAAGTTTACTCGGACAAATTAATAATGATATTTTACATTTACAAGACCCAACCTTTATCGCGCAAACGAAAGAGCAGTTAACTGCAATAGACAACCGTAAAACCATCGCCGATGACGATCATTCAATCATAATTCATCAATGTCACAGCCCAATGCGTGAAGTGGAAATACTCCACGACCAACTACTGGCGATGTTTGCCGCCGATGACTCACTCACCCCTAAAGATATTGTGGTGATGATGCCGGATGTGAACGCTTATAGTCCATACATTCAGGCGGTGTTTAGTCAAAGTAAATACCATAAAAGCGCAGGTGAGCAGGGCGGTCAAAGTCAGTTTGATAATCCGCATCAACATAAGCGTATCGATTTCTCAATCTCAGATCGCAGCGCCGAGCAAGAAAACCCGATTATTTTAAGTTTCCTAACCCTATTACAGTTGCCGCACACGCGTCAAAGCAGCAATGAATTGTTTGCCTTGCTCGAAGTGCCCGCCATTATGGAAAACTTTGGTTTAACGCCGCAAAGCCTTGAAACCTTAAAGCTGTGGATTGATGAATCAGGCATTCGTCACGGCCTTGATAATACTCAGTCTAATAGCTGGCAATTTGGTCTTAACCGCATGTTTAAAGGGTATAGCCAAATTGAACAAGGCCAAAGCCTATGGGCTGACATCTTAGCCTATCCAGAGTCATGTGGTTTGGCCGCTGAAGAGCTGGGACAACTGGCGCAGTTTGTCGAATTTGTTGAATATTACACCCAAGCTTTGCCCCAGCCGCAATCGTTTGAACAATGGAAAGGGCTGCTAGATACGCTTATCGAGCAATTTTATTTATCAACGGTGGAATACGATCAAGAGTTACAGCTGATCCGCGATTGTATTAAAGCCTTTGGTGAAGAATTGGCGATGGCACACTACAATGATGCGATTAGCCACGAGGTGCTGTTTGAACATCTGGTGTCTAAGTTAAATCAAGGGCAATCGAGTCAACGCTTCTTAGCGGGTAAACTGAATTTTTGTACCCTGATGCCGATGCGCTCCATTCCTTTTAAAGTGGTGTGCTTGTTAGGCATGAATGATGGGACCTACCCAAGAACGATTGCACCATTGGGTTTTGATTTAATGGCTAATGATAGCCAGAAAGGCGATCGTAGCCGTCGTGATGATGACCGTTATTTATTCTTAGAAGCGATGCTCAGCGCGCAGCAACAGCTCTACATTAGTTATTGTGGTCGCAGTATTAAAGATAATAGTGAACGCTGTCCGAGTGTGTTGATTGATGAGCTGACCGATTACATCAGCCAAAGTTATCGCCTTGAGTCATTGCCTGAGGTTAAAGCGGGTGAAGAGGCCACACTAGAAGAGTGCAGTGAGCAGATGTTAGCGCACCTGATGGTTGAGCATCCACTGACGCCTTTTAGTGCGCCTTATTTCACGAACGCGGCAGACTCATCAAACAGCCTATTTACCTATCAGCAAGATTGGCTAGCTGCGCTAACCAGTGAGGTCGCTCAGCAACCCTTTATGAGCGAGCCGCTGCCTTGGGTCAACGAAAATCCCGTGATTGAATTAGATCAGCTAAAACGCTTTTTCAAACAGCCATGCCAATACTTTTTAAATCAGCGCTTAGGCATTTATTTTGGTCAGCATGACGTTGAATTGCAAGACAGTGAGCCCTTTAACCCTAATGGTTTGGAAAGCTATTTGGTTAAAGCGCAGTTACTCCAAGGTTATTTATCCAACCAAGAGCTGAGCGTGATTAACCAGCTGCGCGCCGAGGGTATTTTACCCCACGGTCACTTTGCTGATTTATACCTTGAGCAGCAAACCGACACCATGTTTGAGCTCGCCGCCAGTGTGAAGCCTTATTTGATGACGCCGAATGATGATGTTGAAGTTAATTTATCCCTGAACACGTGCGAAGGGGAAATGACCCTACAAGGCTGGCTCAAACAACACATGTCACCTTGTGGTTTAGTGCGCTATAAATCAGGCAAAGCCAACGCGAAGTTTTTTATCGAGTGTTACCTCGATTACCTATGTTATAGCGCTTGTCGCCCTAATTCAGAACAACTGCCAGAACAATTGTCAGAGCAGTCATCAGTGCAGCTTTCGGGACAGTCTTATGATGTGCTGATGTTTGCACAAGACGGGCAGTGGCGTTTTAGTGCGATGGAATCCGAGCAGGCGATAAAACATCTCGAGCGTTTAACCAATTTCTTCATCGGTGGTCAATGTAGCCCGCAAGTGTGGTTTATCCAAAGTGCCTGGGACTATATCAATGTGCTATTTGAGGAGCGCTCGCTCAGTTTAACCGATGATGAAAAGTCTGTAGCCAAAGCGCACAAGGCGTTATTAAGCCGCTTTGAAGGGGGCTTTATGATGACAGGAGAAGGGCAAGATCCTTATATCGCGCGCTGCTTTGAACAACTCGATGAGCAAACTATCAGTGAATTAATCACTAATGCCATCGATATCCTACTGCCCCTGCGCCAACAACTAGAGGAGCTTGACGGTGAATAATTCAGCATCAGCACCACAACAACCAACACCGCAAGCCCTTGATGTCATGACATTGCCACTGCATGGCGAGCGTTTAATTGAAGCATCGGCTGGTACCGGCAAAACCTACACCATCGCTGGTTTATATCTTCGCTTATTGTTAGGGCACGGCAGCCTAGGCGCGGCACACCCGCAGCGCTTAACCGTTGACCAAATCTTGGTGGTAACTTTTACCGAAGCCGCGACCAGTGAATTACGCGATCGGATTAGACGCCGTATTGTTGAGGCACGCAATGCGTTTTTATCAGGCTTTAGTGACGACCCGTTAATTAAACCATTGCTTGAACAATCTGCCAATCATCAGCAATGCGCACGCTATTTGTTACAGGCATTAAGGCAAATGGATGAAGCGGCGATCTTTACCATTCACGGCTTTTGTCAACGCATGTTAAAGCAACATGCGTTTGAGTCGGGCAGCTACTTTGAAACAGAGTTTGTCACCGATGAAACCAGCATTCGCGTACAAGTGGTGGAAGATTTTTGGCGTGAACATTTTTATGGCACTGCCGAGCCAATCGATTTAGCGTTAGCAACCTTGGTCAATAGCTACTGGGCCTGTCCCGAGAGTTTGCTTGGCGAGATTGCCAATTACTTAACCAATCCGTTTTTACAAATAAAAGACAGTGGTGAAGATTTTTGCTTAAAAGAGCGTTTAAGCCAAGCGATAGCGAGTTTTGATGAGATTAAAGCGCAGTGGCAAGGGCAGTGTGAGCAAGTCCTTGATAGCATTAATGGCGCGAACATCGATAAGCGCAGTTATAGCAGTAAAAACTTACCGAAATGGTTCGATGAAGTGTGCCATTGGGCGCAAGCTGATTCAGCGGATTTAACAATCTGTAAAAACCTTGATCGTTTTTCACAAACGATGCTGACTGAGAAAACCAAAACCGGGCCTGCGCCAAGCTTACCAATTTTCAGTGCTATCGATGATTTTTTAACTCAGTCGGTCAGTTTAAAAGAAAGCATCATGGCTAAAGCGATTGACTATGTGCGCGCGCATATCGCCAGTCACAAGCAGCAAGCCTCACTATTATCTTTTGACGATTTGTTAAGTGGCTTAGCTAATGCCCTAGGCCAAGCGCAGCAAGGCAGCCTTGCGCAAAAAATTCGTAGCCAATATCCGCTGGCAATGATTGATGAGTTTCAAGATACTGATTTAATGCAGTATCAAATCTTTAATACTATTTATGGCTTGTCCCCAGCGAGTGACGATGAGATTGCTCAACAAGGGCTGTTGATGATTGGCGATCCGAAACAAGCCATTTACGGTTTTCGAGGCGCGGATATTTTTACCTACATCAAAGCGCGTCGCAAAGTCCCTAATCATTACACCCTTGATACCAATTACCGTTCATCGACTGAGATGGTCGCGGCGGTCAATGCACTGTTTGCGCAAAGTGATGCGCCGTTTATTTATCAACAAGATATTGCATTTCATCCGGTCAAAGATGCCAATAAAAAGCCTTACTTTGCCATGGACGGTGTTAAACAGGGTGCCATTAGTCAGTGGTTACTTCCTAGTGATGCCCCTGTTAATAGCGCGAGCTATCAGCAAAGTATGGCCTTGGCCTGTGCCACTCAAATCAATCAATTATTAACCGATGCGCAGCAAGATAAAGCGCAAATGATAACCCCAACTAAGGGGAATGAGCCCGAACAGCGGCGAGGTGTTGTCGCCAGTGATATTGCGATTTTGGTTCGGACCGGCACCGAGGCGAATTTAGTGAAACGTGAACTTGCTTTGCAGGGGATCAGCAGTGTTTATTTATCGAATCGTGATAGTGTTTTCTCAGCGCCCGTGGTCAGTGATGTATGGCGTTTGCTATCGTCAATCCTAGAACCAACGAATGCCCGCTTGTTACGCAGCGCCATGGCCACGCCTTTACTCGGACTAACCGCGACACAGCTTGATCAACTCAATAATGATGAGCGCTTATGGCAGGGCTGTGTTGAACGCTTTGAGCATTTTCATCAGCGTTGGCTTGATGTCGGTATTTTAGCGATGTTACGCGAGCTTATTCATCGCGAGCATATTCCTGCAAGGTTGCTAAGCTTGCCTGATGGTGAGCGTCAACTAACTGATTTATTACATATCGGTGAGGTGTTGCAGCAACAGTCCCTTGAAATACAAGGCGAGCATGCACTGGTGCATTGGCTTGCGGAAAAAGTGAATTCGACCGAACAAGACAATCAAGAACAGCAACTACGCTTGGAGTCAGATAAAGATTTGGTGCAAATTGTCACCATTCATAAATCCAAAGGCTTGGAATATAACTTAGTCTTTTTGCCGTTTATCTGCGCGTTTAAACAAGCAAAACAAGCGGTTTATCATCAAGACGATAAAACCATTGTTGATTTATCAGTGAGTAAAGAAGCGCTGGCCTTAGCGGACGAAGAGCGCCTTGCCGAGGATTTACGGCTATTATATGTAGCGCTAACTCGTGGTGTTCATCACTGCTGGTTAGGCTATGCGCCATTAAAATCTGGCCGCGCGACCAAAGATGGCAAAACTGATTTACATAAAAGTGCGATTGGTTACCTCTTACTTGGTAAAGAAGTCACCACTTATCACCAATTAAGTGAAAAATTAGCGCAGTTAGCGACAGACTACCCCTTTATTGAGCTAATTTCGCCACCCAACGAGCGCTTAATGCCTTATCAGGCGCTAGCGACATCGACTGAGACGCCGCAAGTGTGTGAATTTGATAGCGTGATTGAAAATGATTATTGGATCACCAGCTATTCGGCGCTTTCAAAAACCGTGCATCACAGCAAAACAGACAATGTGGATGCCAGCACCGAACAATTTGATATTGATTGGGAAGCGGGTATTGATGAAACCGTCGATAGCCTTGCTGAAGAAACGCCAAGCCAAGATATCTTTAGCTTTCCGCGCGGAGCCCATGCGGGAACGTTTTTGCATTTATTGTTTGAAGAAATTGATTTTGTTAGCGCCCATGGCGATGAGCTGCGTAACAAAGTTGCTGAGTTATTAGAAGCATCGGAGTTTGACGAGGTGTGGCTTGATGTTTTAGTCAAGCTAGTCGCTGATGTGCTTGATAGTGCGCTGGATGATGACTTTAGCCTAAGGCAGTTATCGATGGCAGATAAGCAAGTGGAGATGGAGTTTTTCATGCCAATCTCTGCGATTAGCTGTGATGATATCAATCCCGTGTTAGCCAAACATGACGCACTCTCTAAGCAAGCCGCTGCGCTTAACTTTTCGCAAGTGCAAGGGATGATCAAAGGCTTTATCGATTTAGTGTTTGTTCACCAGGGTAAGTATTACATTTTAGATTATAAGTCGAACCATTTAGGCGATAGCCCGAGTGATTATGATAATCACAATATAAGTCAAATGATGATCGATCACCGCTATGACTTTCAATATCAGCTTTATACCTTAGCGCTGCATCGTCTGTTGCGTTCGCGTATTCCTGATTATGACTACGAGCAGCATTTTGGCGGGGTTTATTATCTCTTTTTACGCGGAATGGGCCACGGAGACGATCCGAGCCATGGCATTTTTAGTAACCGCCCAACCCAAGCATTTATCGAGCAACTTGATGATTTATTTGCAGGAGTACCCGCATGATGCAGCAGCCATCAATTATCTTAACAATTTTATCTAAGCTGGTGGCTGATAATAAAATCAGAGCCTTAGACTATCAATTTGCCCGCTTTATTGCCCAGCATGACGCGAATCCATGGGTGTTGTTAGCCAGCGCGTTAACTAGCTATCAATCGGGGTTAGGGCATGTTTGTGTCGACACCAGCAGGCTATCGAGGCAGCCAATTTTTGGTTTGCTCGATCGTGAAGTCGCGCTGTATTTTGCTGATTTTCCGTTAGCGAGCAATTGGCCGCAACAGTTATTAGAACAGCTTAGTGCCAGTGCAGTGCAGGGAACAAACGCGCCATTAACCGTGGTAAAACAACGCATTTACCTACAGCGTTATTGGCAGTTTGAACAACAAATTTGCGCCTTTTTAACTCAGCGCGCGGTGCACTTTAACCCACAAGCGATTCGCCCGTTACTCGAGTCATTGTTTAAGCCTAGTAACGACATTGATTGGCAACAGGTCGCGGTGGCAATTGCGAGTGCGCAGCAGTTTAGTGTCATCTCGGGCGGTCCCGGCACCGGAAAAACCACCACTGTGACTAAGCTGTTGGCGCTATTGGTGCAAATGCATCAACAACAGCGTCAACAACAGAACCAGCAACAATCCCAGCACCAGTCGCAAGATAAGGGACTTAAGATTGAGCTGGTGGCACCGACAGGTAAAGCCGCTGCCCGTTTAACCGAGTCGATTAGCGGCGCAATTGATAAGCTTGATGTCGATGATGACATTAAAGCGTTAATCCCAAGTGCCGCCAGTACCATTCACCGTTTGTTAGGGGTTATTCCCAAGCGCACGGCGTTTAAACACAATCAAGATAATCCATTGCATGTCGATGTATTGATTGTTGATGAAGCGTCGATGATTGATATTAGTTTAATGGCCGCGCTCTTTTGTGCCATTGCCCCACACACTAAAGTCATCCTGTTAGGTGATAAAGATCAGCTCGCCTCGGTAGAGGCGGGCGCGGTGTTTGCCGATATCTGTCAGGGGCTAGTCAATGGTCAGCCCAATTATGATCAGGCGATGCGTCAGTGGCTAGCCGAGCAAACCAGCTTTGCTATCGAGCAAAACACCAGCGCACAGCAAACAACACCGTTATCAAATAGCTTGGCATTATTACAAAAAAGCTATCGCTTTGATGCCAATTCAGGCATTGGCGCACTGGCAAAAGCCGTTAATCACAGCGACATTGGCGCATTGCAAAGTGTGTGGCAGCAAGGCTTTAATGATATTGAGCTCTATCCGCTCAATGAGCAAAGCCCGCAAGCGATTGTTCAAATGGCGGTCAATGGCTATGAAGATTATTTACGCGCGGCTAAAACGGTGCAAACCGAGCAAGATGTTGAACAAGTTCTCGCTCTATTTAACCAGTTTCAATTATTAACGCCTTTGCGCGGTGGTCAATATGGTTTAGAGCAGCTGAATCAGCGTATCGAGCAACGGCTAAAAAACTTTAACTTAATCGATAGTCGCCAAGGCGTTTGGTACATCGGTCGTCCTGTCATGATAAGTAGTAACGATCACGCCCAACAATTATTTAATGGTGATATAGGTATTGTCCTGCCTGATATTGATACACCAGTAGGTGAGCCTAATAAAGGTCGGGTTTATTTTAAAATGGCCGATGGCAACATTAAATCCTTTTTGCCAAGTCGTTTACCTAGCCATGACACGGTTTATGCGATGACCATTCATAAGTCACAAGGCTCTGAGTTTGATCATGTGTTGATGGCACTCCCTGAGCAGTGGAGCGGATTATTAACCAAAGAACTCATTTACACGGGTATTACCCGAGCGAAGAAACGCGTTGATTTATTTACGCCGCTGGCAGTGCTAACCAAAGCAACTCGCAGCCAGACGGTGCGCGATAGTGGTTTAGCTGATGCGTTATATCTGTAAGTAGTTATTGGTATTTTTGATTAACGGGTTATAATCGCGCTAACGATTATGGCTTATTTTGATGGATTTGAGAGTTAGATGTCATTATTAACAAAACTGCGTTGTTTAATCACCGCGGGGCAAGGGGTTACTGGGTCGAATATTCAAGTCGATGTGTTGGATGATCCGATTAAGATGTTTGGTCAGTGGTTTGAACAGGCCAAAGAAGCAGGGATTGTGTTGCCAGAGTCGGTGACGGTGGCGACGGCGAGTCAGTCGGGGATACCATCAGCGCGGGTGGTGCTGCTGAAATCGTTTGATGACAGTGGGTTTACCTTTTACACTAATTACAACAGCCGTAAAGGGCAAGAGTTGGTGGAAAACCCACAAGCAGCGATGGTATTTCATTGGAATATCTTACAGCGTCAGGTGCGTATTGAAGGACGTGTCGAGCGAGTTAGTGAAGCTGAATCGCTTGAATACTTCCATTCGCGCCCTCGTGGCAGTCAGATAGGCGCTTGGGCGTCATATCAAAGCCAAGAAATCGAATCACGTGAAGTATTAGCGCAAAAGTCGGCGGAACTTGAAAAGAAATATGCGGGTAAAGATATTCCACTCCCACCATTTTGGGGCGGTTTTAAGGTGATCCCAACGCATATTGAACTATGGCAGGGCCGCGCCGATCGTCTACATGATCGCTATTACTTTACGCAAACCGGTAATGGCTGGCAGCGCACGCTGTTATCGCCATAAGCGCTAATCGTGT
Organism: Psychrobium sp. 1_MG-2023; assembly: GCF_030689115.1. NCBI lineage: Bacteria > Pseudomonadati > Pseudomonadota > Gammaproteobacteria > Alteromonadales > Shewanellaceae > Psychrobium > Psychrobium sp. 1_MG-2023. The sequence goes on from NZ_JAUYVJ010000030.1 coordinate 48,026, forward strand.
TAAAAGGCACAGGGTCAAAAGACACAGGGTGGTGAGATGTTAAGTCATTTAGAACATAAAATACCGCCACCCGTGTGGGCGGCGCTTTGTGCCGGACTGATGTGGTTGGTTAAACCCTATGCCACTTTTCCTGCTGCGCTTGTTGCATACACTCTAATGCTAGCCGTATTTATCGCACTGGTAGGCATCGCCATCGATTTAACCAGTGTGTGGCGCTTTTTTCGCAATAAAACCACCATTAATCCACTCAAACCTGCCGCCTCGACACTAGTTACCTCGGGTATGTATCGTTTTAGCCGCAATCCAATGTATCTTGGCATGTTATTGTTGTTAATCGCGTGGGGCATCTACTTATCATCGTTTGCCGCAATCGCCTGTGTTGCACTTTTTGTATTGGTGCTCAATCGATTGCAAATTGTGCCTGAAGAGCGTGCTTTACTGGCTATATTTGGTCAGCAATATCAAGATTATTGTCAGCGTGTTAGGCGCTGGTTATAGCAGACTTTGCACAATTGCATGGTTTTTCAATAAGGGTGTTTTTGTGAAGTTTTCACGTAATTTAAGTGTGTTCTTTCTATTTATCGCGTTAAATCTCGTTAATATTACTGCCCAAGCCGCTTGGTATCAACAGGAGCAGGCTATTATGGGCACTAGCGTACGGGTTGAGCTATGGAGTGACGATAAGCTCGCCGCTGACCGTGCGATGGCCTCGGTGATGACAGAAATGAAGCGCATTGATCACCTAATGAGTCCCTATAAAAGCCATAGTGAACTGTATTTAATTAATCAGCAAGCGGCGAAAAAGCCCTTAGTTATCTCTGATGAACTTTATCAAATCATTGATAAGTCATTAGTGATTGCAAAGCAAACCCAAGGCTCGTTTGATATCAGTTTTGCCAGTATTGGTTTTTTATATGATTATCGCAACAAGGTTAAACCGACTAACCAACAAGTAGACTCCCAGCTAATCGCCATCAACTATAACAATATCTTGCTAGATAGAAACAACAGCACGATTTTCTTCTCACACCCCAATGTTAAAATTGACTTAGGCGGCATAGCAAAAGGTTACGCCGTTGACAACGCAATTAGCTTACTAGCGCAACAGGGGGTAAAGCATGCGCTGGTTACTGCGGGTGGTGATACCAAACTCTTAGGTGACAGGCGAGGGCGTCCGTGGGTGGTTGGCATTCAAGATCCGCGCAATAAAAATAAACAAGCAGTCAAACTGCCATTAATTAATGAAGCGCTATCAACCTCAGGTGACTATGAGCGCTATTTCGAGCAAGATGGCGTCCGTTACCACCATATTCTCAACCCCAAGACCGGCTATGCCGTCACTGGGGTACAAAGTGTATCTATCACCGGACCACAATCAATCATGACCGATGCCCTATCAACCAGTGTGTTTGTACTAGGAGTTAAGCAAGGACTAGCATTGATTAACTCTCTTGATGGTTACAGCGCGATAATCGTCGATGATCAGCGAAAACTGCACTTCTCAGCGGATTTAATGGCAAATTAACCGTAATCCTCTATCATGTCACTCCCGCAATGCATCCTTCCGTCATTCCCGTAGTGTTTTGAGCGGGAATCTTGGGCTGGGTGTGGTTGGTTTGAGGCGGCTGTAAAAGATCCCGGCTGAAAACACTGCCGGAACGACGGCAGTGGGGGAGCAACACCGCAGTTTAAATTGAACTGGCTTGCATTTAACTCTCAATGTAATGTAACTCGTCGCCGTACAGAGCTTTCGATGGTTTTCAAAGAAAATGTTCAATCTTGCTTGTATAGAATTCTGTTTTTGTTTCTTATTACTATTTTTGTTTTTTGTTCAAATATAAACCTAAAACTGCTTAATTTATTCTAGTTCATTTATTGGCTAAGAATCACCTTACAAATATTATATTAGCTTGTCGATAGATAAAATTTACTTATATAATGTGCAATCTGTAAATAAATGATAGCTATATTTACTAAATTAGGATTTATCTTTTCTTCCCTAATAGCTATTTATTCAACATAAGGAATTGTATGTATCCAGAGGTACCGGGTGAATTAAGAGATGCAATAGAAAATGACAAGCTAGTTGTATTTGTAGGTGCTGGTTTATCAATAAACAGCGGTTTGCCTGGATGGGGGCAAATAGTTTCAGAATTGCTGCAAGAGAATAAAGACTACATTAACAAGGCAGATGCTTTTCGAGCAGCACTTGAGTCAGGGATAATGAGCCCACTTGATATACTTGATAAAATCGAAGATAGTCGGAAAACGGTTTTTTCTGCCTTTGAAAAAAAGTTGTCTGAGACAACTCCCAGCGATTTACATAGTGCTTTTGGAAAAATATCTAGAAGATTCGTTACAACAAACTTTGATAAGTTAATTGAATCAAGTGCTAATATAAAACAAATTATTACTCCGGACAGTAAGTTTAACCTTGGAAAAATTGATACGGAAGAAGAGTTTGTTCTGAAGCTTCACGGTGATATAGATCGGGTCGATAACTGTGTGGTTTTTAGTAGCCAGTATGAAGAGTTGTATAAGAATGAACAATTATCTACTTTCCAGCTAAAGAAGTTATTTTCCTCATATACAGTGCTGTTTGTTGGGTTTTCATTTACAGACCCTTATGTTACTGAGTTATTCAATTTCGTTACGAATTTGCAAGAAGATTTAGGTCCTAGACACTTTTTTATTTCGAATATTCAGGAGGATATTCGAAATGTTGAAGATAAAAAAATTCGAGCTCTAGAGTGTATTGACATTAACGATTTCTCTCAGTTGCAGCCTTATGTTGAGTCGCTGATAACCATAAAATCAACTCCTAGTCTTTCTCCTTCTCAACTTGTTTCTTCTACAGAAACCCTTTCTCCGCTTTATAAAGATATTGATGGAAGCGATATTGCCCCTGAAGTAACTGGTTGGGTTGGGCGTAAGGGGGAGTTGGACATTCTTAAGTCGGATGTATTTAGAGTTGTATTCATAACTGGCTTTGGTGGGGAGGGGAAATCCGCTTTAGCGTCTTACTACCTACAGCATGAGCCTGATTATGAGATTGCTGAATGGAAAGATTTTAAAGAACAAGATCATAAATTTCAGCATAAAATTATTTCAATGATAAGACGGCTAAATTGTGATGTTAGCGTAGATGACCTAATAGGCTTTTCAGATAGTGAATTGATCCAACTGTTTTTTAAAAAGCTGGGTAATAAAAAAGCCGTCTTTGTTCTTGATAATGTGGACAGTTACATAGACCTTGAGAATTTTGAGCCAACAAATGGAATAGGTGAGCTTTTTGAGGTTGCTATGTCTGCGGAACATAATTCTAAATTTATATTTACATGCCGGCCATTCATTCAATACGCTAAACCTAGATTTATTCAGTTAAACCTCCCTGGGTTATCTGAAAAGAATACTATTGAATACTTCGTAAATGGTGACATTGGAATAAATAAAGAAAAGCTTGTAAGTTATGCGAAGAAAGCTTATTCATTAACAAGCGGACATGCACTTTGGCTGAGCTTGATACTAGCTCAATCAAAAAAAGGAGAGAAAGCATTAAAGGATTTTCTGGATAAAATAGGCACCGGATCAACAATTGACAAGAACGACACTTCGATAATGTCGAAGAATGTATTAAGTAGTGTGTGGGAGTCTTTACATGAAAGAGATAAGCTGGTTTTAAGGACGTTAGCTGAAACGGTCGTGGCTGAAACGGAAGAAGATTACGCCGAGATTTTAAAAGACGAGTTGAATTTCAAAAACTATCAAAAAGCACTTCGATCCTTACGGAGTTTTAATTTAATTGTAGAGAAAAGAGATAGCAAATATATCGAGTTACACCCTTTAGTTAAGCAATTTGTTATAACGAACTATCCTCCTGCTGAAAGAGATAAATATATATCTTATTTAGTACGGTTCTATGATAAATGGGTTGTTGTACTCAAAGAAAAAATGAGCTCGAAGCTTAGTTACCAAGAGTTTTCAAATTTTACTAATAAAGCTGAGTTATTCTGGTCTAATAACACTGGACACTTCGATTTAGAATAATACTATTATTAATCGAGGTGAGTATGACAACAAAAC
>NZ_JAUYVJ010000031.1:0-50163 GCF_030689115.1 Psychrobium sp. 1_MG-2023
TGGTGCCGACACCAAGAGTCGAACTCGGGACCTACTGATTACAAGTCAGTTGCTCTACCAACTGAGCTATGTCGGCGCACCTTTAAAACGATTGTTGCTTGCACCGTTTATTTTCCAAAGGAATATAAATGGTGCCTCGACCCGGAATCGAACCAGGGACACGAGGATTTTCAATCCTCTGCTCTACCGACTGAGCTATCGAGGCAACGGCGGCTATTAAATAGATTTTAGCGGTTTAAGTCAACTAATATTTTATAAAAAAGGCAACAATTCTATTAGTTGCTTGAATTGTATTCGCCTTGACTAACTTGTGCTTAAAATATCAGCTGAATTTAACATTTTGAGTTATTTTTGTTCAGGTACGTAGCCATCAATTTGAACGTCTTCGCCGTCAAATAAAAAGGCGACCATGTTCTTTTCTAATAAAGCACGATCTTCAGGGCTCATTAAATTGAGTTTTTTCTCATTGATTAGCATTGTTTGTTTAGACATCCAGCGAGCCCATGCTTCCTTAGAGATATTATCAAATACCTTTTTACCTAATTCACCTGGTAAGGTTTGAAAGTCTAGGCCTTCGGCTTCTTTGTTTAAGTGGGTGCAAAATATGGTACGAGCCACGTTAATATCCTCTAATTATTTACTGATTTGTTGCAACAGTGTTTGTGTGATTGCCGCTAAGCCGACTTCGGGTGGGTTAACTAAGTTATACCAGAGGCTACTATTAGCATCCATCACAACATTATCGCTGGGTTGTACCAATAATAAATGATATGGCGTGATATCTAAATGGTAATGGCTAAATGTATGCCTAATTTGTGGTAATTTTTTTAATACGCCGCCAAATGATTGCTGCTCTAACCAAGCATCAAGGCTTTCTCGAGAATTAAATTCCGGAAAACAGTATAAACCACCCCAGATCCCCTGAGGTGGGCGCTGAATTAAATGTGCTTCTTCTGTTGTATGAATAATCAGCATATTAGTTGTTTTAACGGGAGTGGTTTTCTTTGGCTTAGAGTGAGGTAGCTCGCTAGTCCGCCCATCACTAAAAGCGATACAAGTTGAGTTGACTGGGCAAGCTTCGCAGTTTGGTTTGCTGCGGCTACAGTGTGAGGCCCCTAAGTCCATCATTGCTTGATTATAAAAGCGTGTATCGGTCGTTGGAGTTAGCTCACGGCTAACGCGCCATAACTCTTTTTCAACCTTTGAAACACCATACCAGCCCTCAATCGCAAAATGACGCGCTAATACACGTTTTACATTACCATCTAAAATGGCGTGAGGTTGATTAAGTGATAGAGATAATACCGCACCAGCAGTAGATGGCCCAATTCCGGGCAGGGCAACCACTTGTTCTATATCCGTAGGAAATTCACCTTGGTATTGATCGCGAACAATTTGAGCAGTCTTATGTAAGTTGCGTGCTCGTGCATAATAGCCTAGACCTGTCCATAGATGTAACACTTCATCTTGAGGTGCGTTGGCAAGGTCAGTAATAGTCGGGAATTTATCCATAAAGCGCTGGTAATATGGAATGACTGTGGCTACTTGAGTTTGCTGAAGCATTATTTCAGAAACCCAAACTCTGTAAGGGGTTTTGTCCTGTTGCCATGGTAACGTTTTGCGACCGTGTATATGATACCAATCAACAATGCGCTGAGAAAATGAAGGTAATGACATAAAGCTAACTCTAAAACTGTCTTAATACTATTGATGATCGAGCAGTGTACTAGTGCCATAATTAATAGCAACCAGTGAGAGCCCGAAAGCGGGATTGCGCTAATTATTTAAACAAAGCCACATTATTTAGCCGAATAAGCCAATATATATTGACTATTTTCACTACAACGTATAAAAATGCCGCCGATTGAATACTAGCTGACACTCTTTATAAAGGTTGCCAAATTATGACTAAGCAAGATAGCGCCGAAACCATCGCACAAAAACAAAAAGATGGTGTTTATATTCGTACAATAAAAAGTTTTGTTAAACGCGAAGGCCGTTTAACCAAAGGGCAAGAGGCTGCGTTAGAGCAATTATGGCCAACCATGGGCTTAGAGCATAAAGATGGTTTGATTGACTTTAAAGAGGTTTTTGGTAATGACAACCCCGTTGTTGCTGAAATAGGTTTTGGCATGGGTAAGTCGTTAGTTGAAATGGCTAAGGCTGCACCCGAGAAAAACTTTATTGGTATTGAAGTACATACCCCTGGTGTTGGTGCTTGTCTAATGGAAGCCGGTGAGCAGGGCGTCACAAACCTACGCGTATATTGTCATGATGCAATCGAAATCCTTGCTGATTGTATTCCAGCAAACAGCCTGTCATGTATGCAGTTATTTTTTGCTGATCCATGGCATAAGGCACGCCATCATAAACGTCGTATCGTACAGCCATTATTCGCGCAAAATGTACGTAGCAGCTTAATGGTTGGTGGTATCTTTCATTTAGCGACAGATTGGGAAAATTATGCTGAGCATATGGTCGAGGTATTGAGTGTGGCCCAAGGCTATAAAAATATCGCTACGGATGGTGATTACATTGAGCGCCCAGCTCATCGCCCGTTAACTAAGTTTGAAGCGCGTGGTCACCGTTTAGGTCATGGCGTTTGGGATTTGATGTATCAACGCGTTAGTTAATAAATCTGACTAATAAAACAATTATTCTATAGATTAAGCTACAATACTTAATTACCGTAAATATAAAGGAAATACCATGAAAGATAATGCAAAACGTAATCGCCGTATTCGTAAGAAGCTTCGCGTTGATGAATTTCAAGAGTTAGGTTTTGAAGTGAGCTGGAACTTTGCTTCTGGCACTGATAACGCACAAATTGATACTGTTATTGATGGTTTGATTAACGATGTTATCGAAGTGAACGGTTTAGGCTTTGCTGGTGGTGGTGACCTTGAGTGGGAAGGACTAATCTGCACTCAAATGCTAGGTAAATGTACTGACGAGCAGCGCGAAGCTGTGAAAGTATACTTGGAAGGCAAAGGCATGGAAAACGTTCAAGTAACACCTTTATTTGATCTTTGGTGGGGTTAATTTTTTAACCTCTACAATGTGGTCAATATCACCACTTTAGAATGATATTGACCTATATCTTTTGTTACTCCTTCTCAGTTTTTATCTATCTCTTTGATTTTAATGCTTTATCTTATCTTGGCATCGCCTTTGCTCTTATCATGTCATATTACTAAATGATACTTAGATAGGACTGTATTATGAAAACTAAATTAGCTATTGCCGCTGCAGCATTTTTAACAACTTCAACTCTATCGATGTCAGCGTTCGCGCATGATGTTGGCTATTCATCTGACCGTAGTTGTGAAGTTAATCTAGAACAAAGTGTCAAGGTGACACCAGCTTATATTCAAGTACTAGATGGTGAGAAGTCATTATTTCGAATTACTGAAGACGCAAAGCTATACAGCCAAGGTAAGTTAATTCATTTAGATGCTGAGCAACAAGCCATTGTTAATGAGTATCACGATTTAGTGCAAGAGCTTGCACCTCAAGTGGCTGAACTAGTCGCTGAAGGTTTAGCGTTAGCACAGACTACGATTACCGAAGTGTTCGAAAACCTTTTTGAGGGTGAGACGGAACTACAAGGAAAGATAGAATCGATTGTCGAAAAATTTGAACAGCGCTTAGCGCCGATGATGAACACAGCAGATGGTGAGTATTATTTATCTAAAGAGCAAATGGATGTCGCTGGAAATGATTTAGGCCAAGAAATTGAGAGTGAGGTTGAATCATTAATCAGAGAGTCTAGTGGCCATATGTTAATGTTATTAGGCAAGTTATTAACTCAAGGTGAAAATGGTATGCAAGACTTTGAACAAAAAATGGAAAGCTTTGGTGAGCGTATCGAGGCTCAAGGTAAAGAGCTTGAGTTACAAGCTGAGCAGATGTGTGCCAAGATTGAGCGTTTAGAGCAAGTGGAAACTAAGATGCAGCAAAAAATCCCTGCAATTGCGGACTTTAATTTAGTGTCGACCCAGCACATTTAATAACTGAGTAATTTGTTTCCAAACCACTTAAATCAAGCATACCTTATTACCGAAAGGAATAAGGTATGCTTTTTATCGCTTATTAGGTTTTTCTTATATGATAAAGTACGCATGTTGAAAGTGGTGAGTATATGTTGTGGGTTCAGATTGGTGGAAAAGTTTTATCAACTTAAGTGTAGTTGATGATATCGAGCACAAAAGAAAAAAATTGATACTTTACACCGTAAGCTATGCTGGCAGTATCATGATGTTAATTTTTGCTTCTAAACACACTTTCAGTAATGATCGATTACTATTCTGGTTACTCGTCTTAACATCTGTTGTTATCTGTCTCAATTCTGCTTTTTCTTCTTGTTATAAAAAATTCCAACATTGTTGTTATTCCGGGTTCAGCTGTATTGCATTTTTTATTTTATGTCTAGTCTATAGCGGGGGAGAAAGTAATACAGCGCTTTATTGGACTTACCCCTTTCCACTAATATTCTTCGTCTTATTAAACTGCTGCGCGGGGCTATTGGCGAATATTGTCGTATTCGGTTTAGTATTTTTTCTATTAGAAAACCAACATTTAATCATTGCTGAATATAGAGAGGAGGAAGTTGCAAGGTTTCAAGCATCAATGTTTGTCACTATTGTTGCTGCGTTTATAACAGAGTTTTTCCGTGGCCAAAGTCAAAATGAATTAGCGCAAGTTAGCATTGAGAAGAATCATCAAGCGAATACTGATCCACTAACTAAGATCCCTAACCGACGCTTCCTAATTAATTCCTACCTCCCCTTATTACAGCAAAATGAAGAAAGCTTATTTCCTGTTGCAGTGATTGCTACTGATATCGATTTCTTTAAGCGGGTGAATGACCAGTATGGACATGTCGTTGGTGATGATGTTATTTGCCATGTCGTTAAAGTCATTAAAAGTAATTTACGAAACGGTGACGTAATAGCAAGAGTGGGTGGTGAGGAGTTTATGATTCTATTACCTAATACCGAATATGACTCAGCGGTATCCATTGGCCAAAAATTGAATCGTGTATTGCACTACTCACCTTTCGTCTTGGATGAGCAGGATATCAATATTACAATCAGTTTAGGAGTCACGTTAGCAAATAGGCCTGATGAGTTATCTAAAGCTGCAAGTGATGCAGATAAATTACTTTATCAAGCCAAATCAAACGGGCGCAATAGGGTTGAGTCAAAATTAGAGAGCTAATCTTGGCATAAAGAGTCTGCTTGCTGTTGTAGTTTATTACTAAATTCGTTTGCTGTGATTGGCTTTGAGAACAAATATCCTTGACCAAAGTCACACCCGAATTCTGTTAATAACTGTTGCTGCTCTTTAGTTTCAATACCTTCTGCTACTATCTGCATCCCCAAACTTTTAGCCATGGTAATAATCGCCTGACATAATGCTGACTCTTTAGAGTGTCGAGTGAGATCATTAACGAAGCTTCGGTCGATTTTTAAATAATCGATATCAAATTTCTTTAAGTATGATAGTGATGAGTAACCGGTACCAAAATCATCTAGAGAGATTGGTGTCCCTTGCTCTCTAAAGTTACGTAACGTATCTAGCAGTGACGCATTTGACTCCATCAATAAGCTTTCAGTTAACTCTATCGTTAATAATTTACTATCAACTTGATTGAAAGCTAAATGTTGATGCCATTTCTGGGGGGTTATTGAACCGCTATGGTACTGGATCGGGGATGTGTTAACGGCGACCTGAAAACCAGGATGGTAATCTTGCCATTGCTTAACTTGGCTTACAGCCTGTTTGAATACCCATTCACCAATATTATTAATTAAACCAGTCTCTTCTGCAATCGAGATAAATTCAACTGGGCTAACGATACCTCGTTCAGGGTGTCGCCAACGAACGAGTGCTTCTGCCTTAACAATCTTTAATGTTTCTAGCGATACAATTGGCTGGTAAACAACGAATAGCTGATTTTTTTCAATTGCATGACGTAAATCGTTAGTAAGAGCCATCCTATCTAGCGCATCAGATTGTAAAGAAGGGGTAAAAAATTGATAATTATTACGACCTAATGTTTTCGCATGGTACATTGCTTGATCGGCATTCTTGAGTAATTGCACGTCATTATCACTATCGGAAGGGCTAAATGTGATACCGATACTAGTACTGATATAAAGTGATTGGTTGTTGATTTGAAATGGGGTCGACAACGCGACTAAGATACTTTGAGCTATACGCTCAATATCATTTACATGCTCTAATTCACTGATAATGATAGTGAACTCATCCCCTCCTAGTCGTGCAACCATATCGACATCACGCACACATTGCTTTAATCGTAGAGCAACCTTAATCAGTAGTTTGTCGCCAAAATCATGACCTAATGAGTCATTAATCTCTTTAAAACGATCAAGGTCTAAAAACAATAATGCAATGAGTTTTTGGCTACGTTGACTCTTTTTTATTTCAAACGCTAGTCGCTCTTTAAACATTAAGCGATTTGGTAAGTTAGTCAGGGTATCAAAGTTAGCCTGCAGCCAAATGTTTTCTTCGGCGAGTTTCCGCTCTGTTATGTCTCTAAAGCTCCAAAAGCGGCCTAGAAAACTTTTGTCATCATGAAACAGAGGGGCAGAAAAGCGTTCAAAGGTACGGCCGTCTTTTAGCTGTATTTCGGCAAAACTTTGCATCTTTGGGTTATTGTTATGCAAACGGACTGTAGCTAAAAACTCTTGAGCATTATTAAGCTGGCGTACCATAGAGTAGATGATCTTCCACGTATCTTTTGGAGTAAATGTATCCCCTTGTAAACCCCACAGTTTCCTTAATTGTTTGTTGACGTTAACAAGATCCCCATTAGCGTCGAAAGTCATGATGCCATCAATTGATGCTTGCTGCTGGGTGCGCAATATACTATTCATAAAACGCATCTCATGTGCTGAGTTTTGTCGTTCACGAAGCAATGATGAGATATGCAGTAATAAAATAGCAATGACAACAACCAAGAGAATAGCCGAGACAATATAAATTACTTTTGTTCGATTGTTTTCTTCGCGTTGATACAGGAAACCTTTAAAGTCGTAATTAGGTTTTATCAGCCCTAACTCTTCATAGGTTTTAGCAATATTTTGCCAGCGTTTTTTATTGGATGTACCAATCTCTAGTAGTTGAGGTTGAATTAGGTAACCGAGCTGTTTCGCCTCATAAAGCAGGCTTTCAATATTTCGCTTACTTTGATACTTGTTATGGATAAGCTGAGCAATTTCGGCAGGGTTTTCCATAGCATAAGTCCAGCCCTTTATACTTGCCTCCATAAAACGCTTTGCTCGCTGCGGGTGCTGTTCTAGTTCATATTTACTAGTAAAAATATTATCGCCATAAAAGTTAACACCATAGTTTCTAGCGGTGTGAAGGTCAAAATCAACGCCTTGTTTTGTTAGTTTAAAAGGGCTATTGGTGATATAAGCTGAAAGTGCGTCAAGCTTTCCCGTGGTGAAATCGGACAAAGTATAACTTTGTGTTGGGACGTGATATTTATCCACACCAGCTCTTTTTAACATCATTAAAAGTTCGTGTGAGTTTTTCGATAGTCCGATAGTTTTATGGTTTAAGGAAGAGAGAGATACTCCCCTAGGGGTGACAAGAACAAAAGGGGAATGTTGGAAAATAACCGCTAACATAACAACGGGTAAGCCTTTGCTATGCTTAATTAAAAGCTCTGAGCCTCCCACACCATAATTAGCATCACCTGATAATACTGCATCGGTTGCGCTATCGCCAATTTTTGCTGGTTCAATGTGGACATCCAGACCAACTTCTTGATAATAACCTTGTTCTTTGGCGGCGTAGTAACCTGCAAATTGAAATTGATGTTCAAACTTTAGCTGTAACGTTACTTTGTCCAACTCCCTCGTATTGCCATTATCGTTTGCTACAGAAGGGAAATGCAACAAGAGCAATAATGCACTAAAAATGGACCAAGCTCTTCTTTTTATTAATAATCTCATCTTGCAAACCAATGGGAACACGTCGCCGATAATATAAACATAAAATAGACACAATTCTATATTTATTCACTATAAGTTAATAAATTCGCATTATTAAAGTTAAATATCTAATCCTTTGTGATTTTATTCTTATATTAAGTTATTGTAGAAATAATAGGATTGTACAATAGTCGATGATGCTTGGAAGTGCAGTTCGATTTAGGTCGAGCTATAATATTTAAAGCATTAATAAAGAGCTAATATATGAAAAATTTTATGATTCGAGTCAGTATGTTTGTAATGTTGAGCGTTATGTCCGTCAATTCACACGCTGCTGAAGAGTCGTCTAGTGCGTTGTATCGCGTTGAGAGGGTTCAACAAGTTTTACGATTAATTGACCCTAAATGTATCGAAGATAAGCAACAGACCTGCGATAAAACAAAACATTGGCGAGTTTATTTCAAGGCGCTTAGCGTTGAAGTGCCACGTCAAGAGTACCAAAAGCTAGTTGATGCGAATCCGCCCCAAGAAGGTAGTATCCATCAGTTAACCATAAAAAAAGCTGAGTAAAAACTCAGCTTTTTTATTCTATTACTCTGTAACAAGATTATTTTTTAGTCTTGATATAAGCATTGATCTGTTGTTCTAGGATATACAGCGGAACAGGTCCATTTTTTAGAATAATGTCATGAAATTCACGGATAGAGAATTTTTCACCTAACTGTTCTTTAGCATGCTCTCTTAATGACAAGATTTTTATCATACCAATTTTATATGCGGTGGCTTGCGACGGCATTACAATATATCGCTCAATGGCTTTAATCACATCACCTTGAGGGTTTGGCGTATTTTGGGCAAGATAGTCAATCGCTTGTTCTCTAGTCCAACGCTTTTCATGTAAGCCTGTATCGACGACTAGGCGGCAGGCACGCCATAGTTCCATCGCTAAACGACCAAAGTCAGAATATGGGTCTTGATAGAAGCCGATTTCTTTCGGTAGTAGTTCAGTGTAAAGACCCCATCCCTCAGAGTAGGCGGTGTAGTGACCAAACTTTCTAAACTTTGGAATGTTTTCTAATTCCATTGAAATCGCTAGTTGCATGTGATGACCTGGAATACCTTCATGGAAAGCTAAGGCTTCCATTTGATATTTTGGCATATTTTTCATGTCATATAGATTGGCATAGTACGTGCCTGGGCGAGAGCCATCTGGCGCTGGGCGGTTATAGAACGCCTTACCAGCTGACTTTTCACGGAATGCTTCAACACGTTTAACTTCAAGATCCGCTTTGGGCTTTACAATAAACAGTTCATCTAATCGCTCACGCATTTGGTCGATAAAACCTGTTGCTTGTGAGAGATAGGCTAGACGTCCTTCTTCGGTGTTCTCAAAATAGAACTGCTCATCGGTACGCATAAAGGCAAAGAATTCATTTAAATCACCTTTAAATCCAACTTTATGCATAATTTCACGCATTTCATTATGAATACGAGTGACTTCATTTAAGCCTAGCTCATGGATTTCATTGGCTGACATGTCTGTTGTGGTGGTATTTTGTAAAGCGCGTTTATAGAAATCAGCACCTTGTGGTAATTTCCATGCACCATCATCGTAAGTTGCACGTGACTGTTGTTCACGTAAATAACTAATTAGCGTGCTATAACCTGGTTTTACATTCGCTAATAGTGCCTGCTTAGCTTTATCCTCTAGTGCTTTTAATTCAGAGTTCGGTAAATCTAAACCGCTAATCTTCTTTTTGAAGTCAGCGAGTAATGGACTATCCTTACCAGCATTAAAAGGCTGACCTTTGATGATATTCACAGAGTCATTGATGACATAGTCAAAGACAAAGTGAGGTGCCATAATACCTTTCTCTTCGCGTATTCTTAAAGACTCTGTTACTTGTAGCATTAATGGCTTTAAGCCATTTAAACGAGCAATATATGCATGAGCATCAGCAACATCAGTAATGCGGTGCGCATTAATTAAAAAGCTAACTGCTTGTGAATGCATGCCATACATTTGGTTTACTGGGTAGTTATGAAAACGCCACTGATGATCATTAATGTCATCATTTAATCTGTTTTTAAATAAGGTATAGCTTAATTTAGTTTGTGTATCTAGATACTCTGGGTTAATTAAGCTTAAACGAGCAAGATCAGCTATATTTTTTTTATGGTTTTGCTGCGCTTGGGCATCACTTATATCATCCCATTTATCGTAATCTTGCTTAATGCCCATGTAGGTTTGACCCATAGGGCTAGCCATTAGGTTCTCTTGATATATTTCATCAAATAACTGATTAGCTTTTTTAGACTCGCTTATTACGCGTGCGCTATCTACTGTTGACTTTAGATTGGCCGGATCAGTTAATGACTGTTGCAATGGCTCTGCTGCAGAGGCTGATTCGTAAGTCGGTTTGTGGCTACAACCACCAATAAATAGAGCGCCCGTGGTTAAGGCAAGTAAAGTTTTATTTATTTTATTCATACTCATTACTTCTGTGTGTTCTTCGTTGGGTGCCCAATGCACAAACTTTTAGTACCTAAAAGGCTACATAAATATATTTAATAACTCGTTCAAAAAACGTTGCCCTAAAGGAGTCACTTGCCAGTGTGTTGAGCTTTGCTCAATTAATCCTTTCGTTATGGCTTGTTCTAACTGAACGCGAATGATGCTTTCATTTAGTCCGGTATAATCAATAAAGTCCTGCCGAGGGCATGGCTCGGTTAATCTAAAGCGGTTCATAAAAAACTCTAACGGCAAGTCTTCATCTGCGGTAGACCATTGTCTAAATATATACTGATTTTCACAATCAAGATAACCCTTTGGGTGTTTAATCTTTTCATGACGCACAATACTATTGGTTTTTAAACAAGTAACCTTCGAGTGGGCACCACAGCCAATACCGAGGTAATCACCAAAGCGCCAGTAATTGAGATTATGAAAACATTGATAATCAGGCTTAGAAAAGGCTGAAATTTCATATTGCTGATACCCAGCATCAGTAAGCGCTTGTTTTCCCGCTTCGTAGATGTCCGCTAAAGTGTCATCATCTGGAATAGTTGGTGGCTTAGAGTGAAACTGCGTATTTGGCTCTATGGTTAATTGATACCACGATAAATGAGGCGGATTCAGGGCAATTGCTTGATTTAAATCGACGAGAGCATCGCTGACATTTTGTTGTGGCAAAGAGTGCATTAGGTCGATATTAAATGATTTTAACCCGAGAGTATTCGCTTGCTTTGCTGCGTTAATTGCTTCGTTATGATCATGAATACGACCTAGAATTGTCAATTTATCTTCTTGAAAAGATTGAACTCCAATTGAAATTCGGTTGACTCCCGCCTGTTGAAACAATGCAAACTTGCCACTTTCTACTGTGCCTGGATTAGCTTCCATCGTTACTTCAAGGTCATCTCGACACGGGATCAGCCGTTTTACCTGATCCAATAGGCGCTTCATTTGTTTTGGGTCTAATAAACTAGGAGTACCACCACCAATAAAAATAGATTGTAAAGTACGCCCTTGTACCCAGTGCAAGTCATTAGCTAAGTCTTCGAGAAGCGCATCGACGTACTGAACGTGAGGTATTTCACCTTTTTGCGCATGCGAATTAAAGTCGCAGTAAGGACACTTTTGTACACACCAAGGGATATGGATGTATAAGCTTAATGGCGGCAGTGATAACGTATTTGTTACCGTTGAGCTGTGTGTCATTTACTGCTCAACCTTTAGTTGAGATAGTTCGGTTGTCAGCTGAGGTAATAAAGCCGCGAGCGCTTTTCCTCGATGGCTGAGTTTATTCTTTTGCTCTTTTGATAGTTCTGCGCTGGTGCAATTACTTTCGGGTGCATAAAACACGGGATCGTAGCCAAACCCATCGCGGCCACTTTGCTCAGTAGTAATAGTTCCATCCCAAAAACCTTGGCAAATTAGTGGCGTAGGATCATGTTCATGGCGCATGTAAACTAAGACACAGACAAACCTTGCTTGGCGCAGCTCAGTCGGTACTGTTGCCATTTCTACTAGTAATTTATCGATGTTCGATTGATCCGTGGCACCTTCACCGCTAAAGCGAGCTGAATAAATACCTGGAGCCCCCTTTAACGCACGCACTTCTAAGCCTGAGTCATCAGCAATCGCAGGTTTTCCTGTTAACTTTGCGGCATGGCGTGCTTTGATAATTGCATTTTCGATAAAAGTTGTGCCAGTTTCAGGCACGTCAGGAACATTAAATGCGCTTTGTGCGACAATTTCCACGTTCAATGGGGCGAGCATGTTGGCTAGCTCTTTTACTTTACCTTGATTGCCAGTGGCTAAGACGATTTGAGACATGAGTGTTAAGACCTAGTGTAATTAAGTAGTTTTTTAAAAGAAATATCGAGCACAAAGGGCTCGATATTAAATGTTTCTGCTTAGTTCAATGTAAGTTTATTGGTCAGCGTAAAATTGTTGTTTGAAGCTAACACGGCTATTTAAGCCATCTTTATTCGAGCTATTGATCTGAATCGTGAAACGCTCTTCATTACGAAACGGCAGTTCCGCAATATAATAAATTGCATTTCCTTCGATAACCTCTTTAAACGTTAATTGGCGAGTGTTGCCCGTTAGGTTAACGGCTTTACCAGTAATATTAGCTTTAACCGCTGGGTTACCATCGATGAGAGTATCAAGAACTGAAATATTAACGAAGGCATTATAACGAGAGCGTTTAATGTTATAAGCCATTGCGACTTGCGGTGTTAAAAATGTGCTTGATAATGCCATGTAATGAACTTGATAACGCCCAGATTGTTGAAATTGGCCACCTTGAGTTTGACTGTTGGCGAAGCTTTGGGTGCTAATTAATGATAAAGAAAGTAATGAAATAAATAGAAATAGCGTGCGTAGGGTAGCCATGGTAAATATCCTCAATAAGTATGAATTAAGTATATCTTTTAATTGTAATAGAATCAGTAGTAGTCGGTAGTTTTATTGTTGAAAAATGTATTAATGCCAACCCAATTCATAATCTGAACATTTTTGTCGCCTTTAACAATGATAGCTTTATTAGTTTCTGTCTGTGCAAATGCCTATATTGACTAAAGATTGTCTACTCTTGTTAGAAACTCGAGCATATTATTAATGGTGTTGATAAAAAAAGCGCTAAACCAAAATGGGTTAGCGCTTAGATTTAATTTAGGGGGGGGGGCTTATAAGCTAAACCAAATAGGGCCAATGACTGGGGTTAATAGATCCCCAATTAAGATATTGATAAAGTTTAGGCCGATGAAGACGACTAGCATTGATAAGTCTAAACCGCCCATTGCAGGAAGAATTCGTCGAACAGGCGCTAATAGCGGTTCAGTCAATTGAGCCATGACATATTCAACGGGATGGCCACCTTGACTAACCCAACTTAAAATAGCGCGAATTAATAATATCCAAAACAATAAAACGCCAGCTTTTTTTATCGCCATTAAGATGCCTAGAATAGGTAAAACAACCCAGTTTAGCGCTTCCCCTTGAACCAGAGATAGCACGGCAAACTTACCGATGGCAATGATGAAGGCTAATGCTACGCCTGCCATATCAATCCCAAAAACACCAGGAATGATACGACGCAAAGGGACAAGGATTGGATTTGTTGCTTTAACGATAAATTGGCTTAATGGGTTATAGAAGTCAGCCTTGGCAAGCTGTAACCACACTCGTAAAATGACGATCATTAAATAGGTATTAAAAGCAACGTCAATAAGAAAAGTTAATGCATTCATGCGAATATTTATTCCCTAAAAGTTAAAATTGGCTAGCCATTTCTTGAGCACGCTCGACAGCATTTTTCATTGCTTTATCAACCGTCTCGTCTAGCTTTTGTTGTTTAAATGTCTCGATGGCCGCATGAGTGGTACCGCCTTTCGAAGTCACTTGTTTGCGTAGTTCAGATAGTTCTAAATGATTGTTGTGGCGAACCATTTGGGCGGCACCTAAAGCTGACTGCTGGATTAAAAGGCGGGCCTCTTCACCGCTAAGCCCCATTGATACTGCGCTTTGCTGCATATACTCCATAAATAAAAAGAAGTAAGCAGGTGAGCTGCCACTACAGGCAATCACTGTATCAATGTGTGTCTCTTCATCAACCCATAATATTTCACCAACACTACGAATAATCTGTTCGCTGATCGCTCGATCATCTTGATTAATCGCCGAGCCAGCATATAAGCCGCTCATGCCTAGACCTAATAATGATGGTGTATTTGGCATGCAACGAACGAGGCGAATAGGGTGGTTAAAGTAGGCTTGATAACGTTCACTTAAAATGCCAGCAGCGATGGTAATAAATAATTTATCCGCTAGAGCATCATTAGTGATGTCTTGACAAACCTTTGCCATAATTTGAGGTTTCACTGCTAATACAACAATATCAGCCCATGCTACGGCTTCGTCATTATTATTAGTGGTTAAAATACCGAAATCTTGCTGCAGCTTATCTAGTTTATCTTGGCTAGGGTTGGCTGCCATTATCAGTGAGCCAGGGTAATGCTGGGTCACTAAGCCACTAATGATGCTGCGAGACATATTGCCTGCACCGATAAACGCAATTTTTTGTTGTTCCATTGAGTTATTCACTTTTAAACATGATTGTTAAATAGAGGAAAGTTTAAATCCGCTGACCAAAAATAGCGCTGCCAATACGAACCATGGTCGAACCATGAGCAATTGCAGGCTCAATATCAGCGCTCATCCCCATTGATAATGTGTCTACTGTAGCAAATTCTTTTTTTAGCGTCTCAAAAAGCTGATTCATTTGTTTAAATTGTTGCTCAGTTACCTGTGGATCTGTACTTTTTTGACCAATTGTCATCAGCCCACGAAGGGTAAGGTTCGGCATATTGTCAATAGCTTGGGCTAAAACTGGTACTTCGTTTACGGTGATGCCAGACTTGCTTTGTTCACCACTAATGTTGACCTGAATACAGACATTAAGAGGTTTACAGCCTTGTGGGCGTTGTTCATTCAGGCGTTTCGCTATTTTTAATCGGTCGATGGTATGAACCCAGTCAAAATGTTCAGCAACAGGCCGGGTTTTGTTGGATTGTAATGGGCCAATAAAATGCCAGATTAATGAACTATCATTAAAGTGAATGATTTTATCAACTCCTTCTTGGACATAGTTTTCACCAAAATGGCGTTGACCAGCAGTGATTGCTTGAGAAATATCAGAAACAGGCTTTGTTTTACTAACCGCTAATAAATCGACCGATTGAGGCGAGCGAGCGTACTTTTTTTCGTTTGTTCTTATTGTCTTAATTGCTGAATTTAATTGTTCTGTTATGGTAGTCATATATTTTAAATAAATTAAGTTGAAGGTTTTTATGGATATTACAGAGTTACTTGCCTTTAGTGTAAAGCATGACGCGTCGGATTTGCACCTTTCTGCAGGTGTTCCACCAATGATACGCGTTGACGGTGAAGTACGTAAACTTAATGTACCGCCACTTGATCATAAAGAAGTTCATAGTTTGATTTACGATATTATGGACGATAAACAGCGTAAAGATTATGAAGAACATTTAGAGTGTGATTTCTCTTTCGAAGTACCGAATATGGCACGTTTTAGGGTTAATGCTTTTGTTCAAAATCGCGGCGCTGGTGCCGTATTTAGAACCATTCCTAGTGAAGTCTTAACGTTAGATAAAATTAACGCACCGCAAATTTTTCGTCAAATCTCAGAGAAGCCGCGTGGTTTAGTTTTAGTGACAGGGCCTACTGGTTCAGGTAAATCAACGACATTAGCGGCAATGATTGATTATATTAATGAATCGAGACGTGAGCATATCTTAACCATTGAAGATCCTATTGAATTTGTTCATCAGAATAAACAATGTTTAATCAATCAACGTGAAGTTCATCGTGATACCCACGGATTTGAAAATGCACTGCGTAGCGCATTACGTGAAGATCCTGATGTTATTTTAGTTGGTGAGATGCGTGATTTAGAAACAATTCGTTTAGCCTTAACGGCTGCTGAAACGGGTCACTTAGTCTTTGGTACTCTACACACGACCTCTGCTTCAAAAACGATTGACCGTATAGTGGACGTATTCCCAGCGGCTGAAAAAGATATGGTTCGAACGATGCTTTCAGAGTCACTGCAAGCGGTAATCTCACAAACACTGGTTAAAAAAATTGGTGGTGGTCGAGTTGCTGCCCACGAAATTATGGTGGGGACACCAGCGATTAGAAACTTGATTCGTGAAGCGAAAGTGGCACAAATGTACTCTGCTATTCAAACGGGTATGGCATTTGGTATGCAGACATTAGATCAATCGTTATCAAATCTAGTTAATAGTGGTGATATTACCCGTCAGGATGCTGAGCAAAAAGGCTCAGGCAAGCAGTCAATTTAGAGAATGTTATGAAAATTACAGAGTATTTAAGAACGCTGGTTGAACAAGAGGGCTCGGATTTATTTATCTCTGCTAATGCGAGCCCGAGTATTAAAGCTCATGGTGAAATCGTTCCAATCAGCTCGGAGTCGCTTACAGAAGAAGATACATTGAATATTGTTTATGGTGCAATGAACGATAAGCAACGTGCTGAATTCGATGACACAAGAGAGTGCAATTATGCATTAGCTATTGATGATGTCGGCCGCTTTAGGATCAGTGCTTTTTGGCAGCGCAATATGGCTGGGTTGGTTGCTCGTCGTATTGAAACTGAAATACCAGAAATGGATGCATTGAAGCTTCCTGCGGTACTTAAAGATGTGATTATGAGTAAACGCGGTTTAGTGATTATGGTTGGTGCAACTGGCACTGGTAAATCGACCTCGCTTGCTGCAATGATTGGCTATCGAAATCGGCACTCAAAGGGGCACATTTTAACCGTTGAAGACCCTATTGAGTTTGTTCACGAGCATCGTAAAAGCATCGTTAATCAGCGTGAAGTTGGAGTGGATACAGAGTCTTTTGAAGCTGGCCTTAAATCGGCGTTGCGTCAAGCACCTGACGTCGTGTTATTAGGTGAGATCCGTTCCCGTGAGACCATGGAGTATGCGTTAACATTTGCTGAAACCGGTCATTTATGTGTCGCAACATTACATGCTAATAACGCTAACCAGGCATTAGAGCGTATTATGCATCTCGTGCCCAAAGAAAAGCATCAGCAATTACTGTTTGATTTATCACTTAACTTACGCGGTATTGTTGCGCAGCAATTAGTTCCTGTGAAAAACGGCAAAGGGCGCCGAGCAGCGATTGAAGTGATGCTTAACTCTGCGCGTGTATCTGACTTGATTGCCAAAGGTGAGTTGCATTCATTGAAAGAAACCATGTCAAAGTCGAATGAACTGGGTATGCAGACATTCGACCAAGCATTATTTAATCTATATCAACAAGGTGAAATCAGTTATGCCGATGCGTTGCATCATGCTGATTCACCAAATGATTTACGCTTGATGATTAAATTACAAGGCGGTAAAGATATTGACGTCGGTCTTTTAGATGATGTTACATTAGACTTAGACTAATCGTTAGCTATACTTAACGTATAGGCGTTGGGCGTTCACTGTAGTTGTCTTGTACAATAAGGTTTGCGCTCAATGCCCATTATCTTGATGTTGGATGCAATATTCTTTGTTATTCTTCGTACTGGCTAGTAAACCAACTTTCTAAAATCAGCACTGCTGAAACACTATCTATCTTTCCTTTTGTTAATTTTTTATAGCCCCCCAGCTCGAATAGCCGCTCCTTGGCTTCTGCTGTCGTTAATCGTTCGTCATGACCAGTAGCTGATAATTTAAACCGGGCATAGAGTCGTTTTGCAAATTTACGGGCTCGTAGGGTTATTTCTTGATCTGAACCGTCCATGTTTGTTGGGAAACCAACCACAAATTGGCTTGGTTGCCACTCTTGTACTAATTTATCAAGGTCGTCCCAATTTGGGATACCGTTGGTTGCTTTAATTGCTGCTAATGGGCTAGCTGTTCCCGTTATTTGTTGCCCGACAGCAACTCCGATACTTTTTACGCCATAATCAAAGGCAATAATACATGTCATACAATTTTACTTTTCTTAAACGTAGCTGTTTTCAGATGCTTTACCATTAGCAATGACCACTTTGTGATGTGAGTTGCCAAACGTCAAAACCGAGCTTTTTCGTGGCTTTTTCCCAGCGCTGTTCTACGGGGGTTTTAAAGATTACATCCGCATCAGCCTGGATAGTTAACCAAGTGTTATCTGCTAACTCTTGTTCTAATTGCCCTTTGGTCCAGCTTGCATAACCTAGTGTAATAATAAAATCGTCGGGAGCTGAAGTTGTGCCGATGACTTCTAAGATATCTTTTGACGTGGTAAGCATAATTTGCTCTGATATCTTTTGGCTGCTGTTCCAAGGTAGTTGAGGGGAGTGAAGCACAAATCCTCGCTCTTGTTCAACAGGACCGCCGTTAAAAACTTGTTTGTTTAATGTGGTTTGTGGATCGGTTTCATTGGGGTACTCTAATTTATCGAGTAACTGGCTGACGCTTAACTGTGAGATGGGCTGATTAACGATCAAGCCCATAGCTCCGTCTTCATCATGTTCACAAAGATAGATAACGCTTCGTTGAAAGTAAGGGTCATCTAAATTTGGCATTGCTATTAGTAAATGGTTTTGTAAGCTTCCCATTGTGTTTGATCCTTAGTTATTGTTAACCACCGGCAAGTTTGACTGTGAATCCTTTCTTTTCAAGGAACTGCTTAATACTTTCACGCTGATCCCCTTGAATTTCGATAATACCATCCTTTACTGCACCGCCGCAGCCACAGACTTTTTTAAGCTCTTTAGCTAATTTTTTTAGCTCTGCTGCCTCAAGTAATAAACCGTTGACTGTAATAACCCCTTTACCTTTTCGGCCTTTTGTCTCGCGCTTTATTCTTACGATACCATCGCCAGTTGGCACAGCTGCTGGTGGCTTTTCTTGTTTAATTCGGCCGCTATCGGTTGAAAAAACTAAAACTGAGTCTTCGTTATGGCGCATTTATCCTTTCCTAACTTAATTTACCTAATGCATACTTACATTTTAACAGAGCTTGAGGCTTACATAAATTTAATTGCCTGATAGAATGTAGATTAATATTTTTATCCCCAATGAGAGTGCAAGCGAATCATTACATGTGCAATATGATGACCTCTCTATGTTCAATAACGTTATTCGAGTGTTTCTATGAAGTGGTTAACTATCATCTTACTGACTTTATTAGTGTTATTGCAACATCGGTTATGGTTTGGTAAAAACAGCTGGCCTGACTATATACAGCTTAAGCAAGAAATTGCCTCTCAAACACAGGCTAATAAAGTGTTAGCCAATAAAAATAATCTACAGTACAAAGAAATTTCGGATCTTAAGGATGGCTTAGAAGCCATTGAAGAACGAGCGCGCAGTCAGCTGGGGTTAATAAAAAAGAATGAAGATTACTATCGTATTATCGAATAATAAATAAAGAGTTTATATTGGCAAAATTACCTTTGTTCGCTGTGATGCCTGCTGCTGGAGTTGGCAAACGCATGGGCAGTGATATCCCTAAGCAATACTTGCAGATAGCAAAAAAAGCGATTATTGAATACAGCCTTGAGCCGTTACTAGCTTGTTCTGAGGTTGAATCAGTTGTGATTGCTTTAAGTGAAAATGATGACTGGTTTTCAGCGCTAGCTATTGCTTCACACCCTAAAATTCAATGTGTTGTTGGTGGCGGGGAACGTGCTGATTCAGTTTTAAGTGCCTTAAAGTCATTGTCCGAGCAAGGGCGAGTACTGGTTCATGATGCAGCTAGACCGTGTTTGACAACTGGTGATGTCGACGCTTTATTAGCAGCACAGACGGCTGAGCATGGCGCTATTCTTGCGAGCCAAGTGCGCGATACGATGAAACGCGGTAAGGCTGATGGGACGATCTCAACAACCGTTGAACGTGAAAATTTATTTCACGCACTGACTCCGCAATTATTTGACTTAGCTAGCTTACGTAAAGCGCTCAGCAATGCGTTAACACAAGGTGTTACCATTACTGATGAAGCTTCTGCCATGGAGTGGGCTGGGTATACGGTAAAGTTAGTAGCAGGGCGCAGCGATAATATAAAAGTTACTCGAGCAGAAGACTTACAATTGGCCACGTTATTTTTAACGCAGCAACAACGAATAAACCAAGGATAACATAATGAGAATAGGTCATGGCTTTGATGTCCATAAATTTGGTGGGCCAGGCCCCGTGATTATTGCGGGTGTTGCAATTGAACATGAACAGGGCTTAATTGCTCACTCAGATGGTGATGTCGCGCTACACGCATTATGTGATGCGTTGTTAGGTGCCTGTGCGATGGGGGATATAGGTCACCATTTCCCTGATACCGATGACAACTTTAAAGGCGTTGATTCAAGAGAGTTGTTGCGTCACGTGTGGCAATTAATCCGTGCTAAAGGCTTTATTATGGGTAACTTAGACTTAACCATCGTCGCTCAAGCACCAAAAATGGCACCACATATTGAATCTATGCGTGCAATTGTAGCTCAAGACTTGGCCTGTGATTTAGAGCAAGTGAACATCAAGGCGACTACAACAGAAAAGTTAGGTTATGTTGGTCGTAAAGAGGGTATATCTGCCCATGCTGTGGTGTTACTGATGAAGCAGGGACAGGCTTAATGGCGTTACCTCAGTGGAGCTACTTACATGGTCAACCATCTCAAAAAGGGGTGATAAGAAGTCAACCAAGTGATTTTAAAGTGGTTGAAAACCTAGGTTATGAGGCTGATGGTCAAGGTGAACACCTTTTTTTGTTAATCGAGAAAACGGGGTTAAATACAACTTATGTTGCTAAGTTAATTGCACGCTGGGCTGGTGTTACATCTCGTGAAGTAAGCTATGCCGGCCTTAAAGATCGTCATGGCGTTACGACACAAACTTTTAGTGTGCAGCTGCCAGGGCGAGAAGCTCCGGAAATCAGAGCATTAGAGTCAGAGCAGCTTAAGGTTTTATCTGTCACTCGTAATAGCAAAAAACTACGTCGCGGCGCGTTAAAAGGCAATTGTTTTACTTTAAATATTCAGGGTCTAAACCTTGACCCTGCACTTGAAAAACGTTTAGCTACTATTAAAGAGTGCGGTGTACCTAATTACTTTGGTGAACAACGCTTTGGGCATCAAGGTGGCAACATTGAAGCGGCTCGCGTTATGTTTGGTGGAGAAAAGGTTAAAAATCGCGATAAGCGTTCTATGTATTTATCTGCTGCCCGCTCCTATATTTTTAACAATGTGGTCAGTGAACGAATTCAAGCTTCTCTTTATCAACAGCCATTAGCTGGCGATGCGTTTATTCTCTTTGGCAGTAAAGCAGGCTTTACTCCTGAGAGTCTTGATAATGAAATTATCGATCGTTTCAAACAGCGCGATATTATTTTAAGCGCACCCATGTGGGGGAAAGGGCTGTCCAAAGCGAAGGATCAAGCTTTAGCCTTTGAGTCTTCGGTGGTCGACAATGATGCTTTTTTATGCCAAGGCTTAGAAAATGCCGGCCTCAAGCAAGAGCGACGCGCCATATTGGTCTGGCCTCAGTCTTTGGCATGGCAAGAGTCCACTGACGGTGTCAGGATTTCGTTTTCATTACCCGCAGGTAGTTATGCTACAAGTGTATTACGTGAGTTGGCACTAATCAGTGATGCTAGCTTATCTCAGGAGGCTAAATGAATATATTAGTAAGTAATGATGACGGGGTGAACGCTCCGGGTATTGAAGCTTTATATAAAGCTTTAAAAGATATTGCTGGTGACATTTCTGTTGTTGCCCCTGATCGCAACTGTAGTGCAGCTAGTAGCTCTTTGACGTTACAAAACCCTTTACGTTGTGCCACGATGGATAATGGGTTTATTTCGGTCAACGGTACTCCAACAGATTGCGTACACTTAGCAATAAATATGTTATTAGAACATGATCCTGAGTTAGTTATTACAGGCATTAATGCTGGTGCTAATTTAGGTGATGATGTTATCTACTCGGGTACTGTCGCTGCGGCAATGGAAGGGCGTTATATGGGGTTACCTTCAGTAGCCGTTTCCCTATGTGGTAAGGCATTAATTCATTATGAAACGGCGGGTTATTATGCTGCAAAGATTGCACAGCAGCTTAGAGAATGTCCATTACCAGCGAACCAAATCTTAAACATTAATGTTCCAGATATACCAATTAATCAAGTTAAAGGTATAAAGGTCACTCGTTTAGGCGCAAGACACCGTGCTACATCGATGGTTAAGACACAAGATCCAGCAGGGCGGGATATTTATTGGGTCGGTCCGTTAGCCAAAGAAGATGATGCCGGAGAGGGCACCGATTTTCACGCAATTGCAAATGGCTATGTATCAATTACGCCATTAACGGTAGACTTGACAGCTCATCATCGTATTGAAAAATTAAAGCACTGGGCATCTGATTTATGAGCACTCAAGTTAAAGCGAGTACTTTACATGGCCAACGGTTAGCAAAACGTTTGGCTGAAGATGGGGTAAATGATCCTCGAGTACTTGAAGTTATAGCTGCGACACCTAGACAAATATTTATCGACCAAGCACTAGAGTATAAAGCCTATGAGAATACGGCTTTGCCTATAGGGCATGGTCAAACCATTTCTCAGCCATATATTGTGGCTCGGATGACTCAAGTGTTATTAGCAAAGGGCCCCTTAAGTAGTGTTTTAGAAATTGGTACTGGCTCAGGCTATCAGTGTGCTGTGTTAGCTCAGTTAGTTGAGCATGTTTATACCGTTGAAAGAATTAAAGCATTACAACGGCAAGCAAAAAGACGTTTGCGCTTGATCGATCTTCATAATGTGTCGATGAAACATGGTGATGGCTGGCAAGGTTGGGCTGCGAAAGGGCCGTTTGACGCAATTATGGTAACTGCTGCTCCTGACCAAGTGCCCGTTGAATTATTAAAGCAGCTCAAAGATGGTGGGCAAATGATTATTCCGGTTGGGGTTGACTCGCAAACCTTAATGCTGATTACGCGAGAAGGGGAGCGCTTTGCGCAACAGCGGATAGAGGCGGTAAAATTTGTTCCTTTATTAGCTGGTGAGTTGTGTTAATTTAGCGGCAAGGTTAACTATTTTTAGCACTAACATTGGGATTTAGGCTGTATATATACATGGACTGGCATTTGTCTTTTACGCGAACAGTTTTTACTGTCGTACTCATTACATTACTTTTTGGTTGTGCTTCCGGTACAGGGCCTGCGCCCGTTGCATCGATTTCAACATCACCAAAGCCGCCGCCATTGGCTAATCTCTCAGAAAAAAAATATTTAGTTCAAAAGGGGGATACCCTTTACTCCATTGCGTTTGCGACAGGTGTCTCTGCTAAATTGCTGGCAAAATACAATAAAATTGCTCCTCCCTATATCATTTATCCTGGAAAATGGTTAAGTTTAGTTAATCAAGGAACGTCTGCAACACCCAAACCAGTGGTAACGGCTAAGGTGTCAAAAAAATGGCAGAAAAAACTTGATAGTCAAAAAAAAGGTACGTATTCTAAAAATGTAACTAAGCCAAAACGCTCAACCACGACTCAACAAAAGAAAAGCTATATAGAGTCTAAAGATAATAACTTTGCAAGCAAGATCGCCAAATGGGTTTGGCCTGCAAAAGGGCGTGTTGTATCGGCATACTCTGCGAGTGCGCAGGGGAATAAAGGGATAGATATCGCTGGACTACGGGGAAGTGACATTGTTGCTTCCGCAGCAGGCAAAGTTGTTTATTCTGGCAATGCGTTAAGAGGTTATGGAAATTTGATTATTATCAAACATAACGACGATTTCCTTAGTGCTTATGCTCATAATGACAGAATCTTTGTGAAGGAAAAACAACGGATAAAACAAGGGCAGGTGATTGCCAAAATGGGGGATACTGGATCTGATAAGGTTCAACTCCATTTTGAGATTCGCTTCCGTGGTAAGTCCGTTAACCCAGCTCATTATCTACCAAAACGATAACTCTTAGATAACGATTAATGTTCAGTTTACTGACATTTTTCAGGGGAGCAATATTATGGGACGTCAAGCAGCTACTTCAACCGTAGAAAAAACTACTAACACAACAGAATCAGAAAAAGCATTAAATCTGGATGCAACTCAAATCTATTTAAGTGAAATAGGCTTCTCTCCACTTTTAAGTGCAGAAGAAGAAGTTTATTTTTCCCGACTTTCATTAAAAGGTGATGAAGCTGCCCGTAAACGAATGATTGAAAGTAATCTACGTTTAGTGGTTAAAATTTCACGCCGTTACTTAAACCGTGGCCTAGCTTTACTTGATTTAATCGAGGAAGGAAATTTAGGGCTGATTCGTGCGGTTGAAAAATTTGATCCTGAACGAGGTTTTCGTTTTTCAACGTATGCGACGTGGTGGATTCGTCAAACAATCGAACGTGCCATCATGAATCAGACCCGCACCATTCGTTTACCTATCCATGTGGTTAAAGAGTTAAATATATATTTACGTGCAGCGCGTGAGCTAGCACAAGAGCTAGATCATGAGCCAACTGCTGAAGATATAGCAGTGAAATTAGATAAGCCAATATCTGATGTCAGTAAAATGTTGAAACTGAATGAAAAAGTGAGCTCAGTTGACAACCCTGTTGGTGGGGCAAGTGATAAAGCATTGCTTGACATTATTGCTGCTGGGGATAGTTATACTCCTGAAAGTACGACAATGGATGATGATATTAATCAAAGTTTAGTGCGCTGGTTAAATGAGCTAAATACTAAGCAACGAGAAGTTTTAGCCCGCCGTTTCGGACTGTTAGGCCATGAACCTTCAACCTTAGAAGTAGTGGGTCGTGAAATTGGCTTGACACGAGAACGTGTTCGTCAGATTCAAGTCGAAGCCTTAAAGAGGATGCAAGATATTTTAAAAAGCCAAGGTTTGTCTGTTGAAACCTTATTCCCAGCGGGGAGTTAAGGTGCAATTATCGATATGTTGAGTTATGCACGCTAGGTCAGTCATGTGATGTCTTGGCGTAAATTGATTTAATCGGCTAGTCTAAGCCATTGAGGAAAAGAGTTGTTATCATTGATAGCAACTCTTTTTTTTGCTTATTTGAGTTGGTTTTTTAATTGATACACCAACTCAAGCGCTTGTTTCGGAGATAAGTCGTCAGGGTCTAGTTCGACTAGTTGGTCGACTACTGCCTGATTAGGATTATCCTCAATAATAGTAGGTATTGTAATTGGCTTGTCACTCGACTGTGATTGGCTATTTAACTCAAGCTCGGTTAGTTTAGCTTTGGCTATTTGAGTAACGACCTTTGGGATCCCAGCTAACTTCGCAACCTGAATACCGTAGCTTTTATTCGCTGCACCTTCCTCAACATGATGTAAAAAGGCAATATCGTCGCCATGTTCAATAGCATCTAAATGAACATTAACGAGTTGCGGCAATTGTTCAGATAACTGGGTTAACTCAAAGTAATGGGTCGCAAAAAGTGTTAGAGAGTTCGCTTTGGTTGCTAAGTAATGAGCAGATGCCCAAGCGAGTGATAAACCGTCAAAGGTGCTGGTCCCTCGGCCTATCTCATCCATTAATACTAAACTATGTTCAGTAGCATTATGAAGGATGTTAGCTGTTTCAGTCATCTCAACCATAAAGGTTGAACGGCCACTAGCCAAGTCATCCGATGCGCCGATACGGGTAAAGATGCGATCAATTTTACCAAGGTGAGCTGTGCTTGCGGGCACGTAACAACCAATGTGTGCCATCAGGCAAATTAATGCTGTTTGACGCATATATGTAGATTTACCGCCCATATTAGGGCCTGTGATCACAAGCATCTGACGCTGGTCTGTTAATTTAACTGGGTTAGCGATAAATGGAGCACTCATTACTTGTTCAACTACGGGGTGCCTTGCTTCATTCAACTCAATACCAATACCTTGATGAAATGTCGGGCAGTGGTAATTTAAGTCTTCAGCTCTCGCTGAAAAGTTTGTTAAAACATCTAGTTGTGAAAGTGCTGTCGAAGTCTTTTGTAGTTGCGCCAGCAACGGCATTAATTGATCAAATAACTGCTCGTAAAGTTGCTTTTCTAATGCTAATGCTTTGCCTTGACTACTGAGTACTTTATCTTCATGTTCCTTTAATTCAGGAATAATAAAGCGCTCGTTATTTTTCAATGTCTGGCGACGAATATATGCCTCAGGCGCATTCATTGCTTGTGACTTGCTGATTTCGATAAAATAGCCATGGACTTTGTTATAGCCAACTTTAAGTGAAGACAGTCCTGTGGCTTCTCTCTCACGAATCTCTAATTGCTCTAAAAAGTCTGTGGCCCCTTTGCTTAATGAGCGCCATTGATCAAGCTCTTCGTGGTAGCCAGGGGCAATTACGCCACCGTCTCTAATTAATGTTGGAGGGTTTTCCACAACTGCTGCTTGTAAAAGTGCGACCAACTCTGGATATAAGCTAATTTCTTTAGCCAGTTGTTTTATTCGTAAATTGTCTTTATTTTCAATCAAAAGTTCTTGTAGTGTTGGGAGCTGCATTAATGCGTGGCGTAACTTTGCAAAGTCACGTGGCCTCGCTGAGCGTAATGCCATTCGGCCTAATACACGTTCAATATCGCCAACATTGCGTAGTGTTTGATGAATGGGTTCGATATTTTGTTGCTCAATAAATGAACCCACAGCACTAAGTCGCTGACTAATCAGGTGGTGATCGCGTGATGGTTGATGAATCCAACGTTGTAGTAAGCGCGAACCCATTGCTGTTGCGGTTTTATCGAGTATAGAGACCAAGGTGTTATCAACACCTCCCCCGATATTGCGCGTGAGCTCGAGGTTGCGACGTGTGGCTGCATCTAAGATTATACAATTAGTGTGATCGGTTAACTTGATTTGACTAATCTGTGGTAATGCAACGCGCTGTGTGTCATTGACATATTGCATTAAACAACCGGCGGCAGTCAGTGCGACTTTTGCTGACTCAACGCCAAAGCCCGAAAGGGTGTCCGTTTTAAATTGACGGTTTAATAAATCAATTGCCGTGCTTAAATCGAATTCCCAAGGAGGGCAGGCACGTAAACCTTTACGTTGTTCAATTAAGGCTAAATTATCCCACTGCTCAGGATATAGAATTTCAGTCGGGTTGGTTCGATGGAGTTCTGACTCAAATTGCTCAGTAGTTTCTAATTCACTGATATTAAATTCACCACTGGCTACATCAAGGGTGGCAAAGCCGAAAATACCTTTTTGCTCAAAGACACTGGCAACGATATTGTCTTGATGATCATTTAATAATGCTTCATCTGTAATGGTGCCTGGAGTGACTATGCGTACTACCTGACGCTCGACCGGCCCTTTACTTGTTGCGGGGTCACCAATTTGCTCACATAATGCGACTGACTCGCCTAGGTTGACTAATTTGGCTAAATAATTATCAGCAGCATGATAAGGAATGCCAGCCATTGGGATTGGTGCGCCACCACTTTTACCACGGGCTGTTAAAGAAATGTCGAGTAATTGTGAGGCACGCTTAGCATCATCAAAAAACAATTCATAAAAGTCTCCCATACGATAAAAAACTAAAATGTCGGGATGTTGACTTTTTATCGTTAGATACTGTTGCATCATTGGCGTGTGATTAGCAAAAGTGTCATTGTTTGATGTAGCGGCAGTCATAAAATAAACTCAAATAATTTACTGGTTAAAACACTGTGCAAGGATACGTGATTAATAAAAAGATCAAAAGAAAAACTCATCTAAAATCCCACTGGAAAAGGCTTTTAGCAAAAACAAATAAAAAAAATTAAAATTACACTTGATACTGTATGATTGTACAGTATACTAATCGACATCAACTTTATACTAGATTAATGCAATGGAGCCGTTAATGGACAGCAACAAAACTAAAGCTTTAGACGCCGCATTAGGCCAGATCGAAAAACAATTTGGTAAAGGCTCTATTATGCGTCTAGGCGATGCACGCGCCTTAGATATCGAGTCAGTATCAACGGGTTCGTTAGGTTTAGATATTGCCTTAGGCATAGGTGGTTTGCCTATGGGACGTATTGTTGAAATCTACGGCCCAGAATCATCAGGTAAAACAACATTAACATTGCAAGTTATCGCAGAAGCACAAAAGAAAGGCAAAGTGTGTGCCTTTGTTGATGCTGAGCATGCATTAGACCCTATTTATGCAACTAAGCTAGGTGTTGATATCGATCAACTATTAGTTTCTCAACCTGATACTGGTGAGCAGGCATTAGAAATTGTTGATATGTTAACGCGCTCTGGTGCTGTTGATGTGATTATCGTCGATTCAGTTGCCGCATTAACACCAAAAGCTGAGATTGAAGGCGATATGGGTGACTCTCATATGGGCTTGCAAGCACGTTTGATGTCTCAGGCTTTACGTAAATTGACAGCAAACATCAAACGCTCTAACACATTATGTATTTTCATTAACCAAATACGTATGAAGATTGGTGTGATGTTTGGTAATCCTGAAACAACGACAGGTGGTAATGCGCTTAAGTTTTACGCTTCGGTGCGTTTAGATATCCGTCGTATTGGTGCGGTTAAAAATGGCGATGAGATCGTTGGTAATGAAACGCGTGTTAAAGTAGTTAAAAATAAAGTATCGCCACCATTTAAGCAAGCTGAGTTCCAAATCCTATACGGTGAAGGCACCTCTAAATATGGTGAGTTAATCGATTGGGGTGTGAAAGAGAAGCTTGTTGAAAAAGCCGGTGCTTGGTATAGCTATAAAGGCAGTAAAATTGGCCAAGGTAAAGCGAACAGCATTAACTTCTTAAAAGATAACCCTGAAGTAACAGGCGAAATCGAAACAAAATTACGTGACGCCTTGTTAATTAAGCCAACGGATGAGCCTGATGAAGAGCCGCTTGCTCAACCAGAAGAGTAAGTAATCATCCTATTAAGATAGCAACCATAAGGTTGCTATTTTTTTGCATAATAGAATAACTTGAAAATTAACGATGACGCAGTCTGTTTGAAACTAATAACCATTGCATTAAAATTTATCCCAATCCTTTTTATAATCAAATTACTCTTATAAAACTCCCTCTTTATACCTATTTTTTAACTTGATATTGATTAAAACTAGCTTTTTAAGCGATAAGCTGGCTCAATGCCTGTTTGTAGACGTATAATACGCCATATTTTTTAGATTAAGTTACCAAGTAGGAACCTTATGATGCACATGTCGACTGCTGAAATTAGAGATGCATTTTTAGCTTATTATCAACAGCAACAACACCAGGTTGTGGCTAGTAGCTCATTAATCCCGGGCAATGATGCCACATTATTATTTACTAACGCTGGCATGGTGCCATTTAAAGATGTCTTTATTGGCACTGATAAGCGTGCTTACAACCGAGCTACTTCATCGCAGCGCTGTGTTCGTGCTGGTGGTAAGCACAATGATTTAGAAAACGTTGGCTATACAGCACGTCACCATACATTTTTTGAAATGCTAGGTAATTTTAGTTTCGGTGATTACTTTAAACGTGAAGCGATCAAATTTGCGTGGCACTTTTTAACAGAAGAATTAAAGTTACCAAAAGAAAAATTATGGGTGACAGTTTTTGAAGAAGATCGTGAAGCTGAAGAGATTTGGTTAAACGAAATCGGTGTAAACCCTGATTGCCTATCGCGCATTGGCGCTAAAGATAATTTCTGGTCTATGGGAGACACAGGTCCTTGTGGACCTTGTACTGAAATTTTCTTTGATCACGGTGAAGGTGTTGCAGGTGGTCCACCTGGTACACCAGAAGAGGATGGTGATCGTTACATTGAGATTTGGAACTTAGTATTTATGCAGTTCAACCGTCAGGCCGACGGAACAATGGAAGATCTACCAAAACCGTCTGTTGACACAGGTATGGGTCTTGAGCGAATTGCTGCCATTATGCAAGGTGTTCACTCAAACTATGAAATTGATATTTTTCAAGGCTTAATTAAAGCTGCTGCAAAGATTATCGGTACTAATGATTTAGACAATAAATCGTTACGAGTTATTGCCGATCATATCCGTTCATGTTCTTTCCTTATTGCTGATGGAGTTATGCCGTCGAATGAAGGGCGCGGGTATGTATTACGACGTATTATTCGCCGTGCGGTACGACACGGTAATAGCTTAGGTGCGAAAGGCTTATTTTTCTATCAATTGTTGGACGAATTAATTGTTCAAATGGGTCAAGCCTACCCAGAGCTTGAAAAGAATAAAGGAATTATTACCAAATTATTAAAAGCTGAAGAAGAGCAGTTTGCTCGTACGCTTGATCGTGGCTTGATGATTCTTGATGAAGCATTAGAAAAGCAGCAGGGTAAAGTGATTGATGGTGAGTTAGTGTTTAAATTATATGACACTTACGGCTTCCCGGCAGATCTGACGGCGGATATCGCTCGTGAACGTGACCTAGAGATCGATCAAGCTGGTTTTGAGAGTGCGATGGCAGCTCAGCGTCAGCGAGCACAAAAAGCGAGTAACTTTGCTGTTGATTATAATGAGCAGTTAAAGCTTGAAGGTGAAACACAGTTCTTAGGCTACGAAGAGCAGACCAATGATGCGCTTGTAACAGCTTTAGTCGTTGATGGCGAAGAAGTAAGTGAGTTAGTTCAAGATCAACGCGCAATTGTGGTATTAGATCAATCAGCATTTTATGCAGAGTCAGGTGGTCAGGTTGGCGATACTGGTACCATCACCACATCAAATGGCGTATTCAAAGTTGAAGACACCACTAAAATTGGTTCAGTATTTGGCCATGTTGGTGTTGTTATCTCAGGTACTGTTAGTATTAATGATAAAGCTAACGCTGAAATTAACCATAAGCGTCGTAACGACATTGCATTAAATCATTCTGTTACGCATATCTTACATGCAGTACTTCGTCGTGAACTTGGCGAACATGTTACTCAGAAAGGATCTCTAGTAGAAGCTGATAAGCTGCGTTTTGACTTCTCTCACTTTGAAGGTGTCACAGCTGATCAGTTAATGGAAGTTGAGCGAATGGTTAATGACTATATTCGTCAAAATGCTGCTGTAGAAACTCAGTTGATGGACCTAGAACAAGCGAAATCTGCTGGTGCGATGGCATTATTTGGTGAAAAGTACGATAACGATGTTCGCGTTGTTAGTATGGGGCCATTATCGGTTGAACTATGTGGTGGTACGCATGTCACAAATACAGGTGACATTGGTTTATTTAAAATTGTCTCTGAAGCAGGTATTGCTGCTGGCGTACGTCGTATTGAAGCTGTAACAGGCAGCTATGCAATCGAGCATATGCAAATGTTAGAGAATCAGTTAAGCACCACTGCGTCGGTATTGAAAACTGACAGTAGCAACTTAATTGAAAAGTCTCAGCAGTTAGTTGAAAAGAACCGTCAATTAGATAAATTAGTTAATGAGCTTAAGGCACAGCTTGCTAGTCAGCAAGGCGCAAACTTGTTAGATAATGTGATCGAAATAAATGGCATTAAAGTTCTTATTGCGCAACTGGACGGCGTTGATAGTAAAACACTGCGAGGCTCTGTTGATGAGCTTAAAAATAAACTAGGCAGTGGTATTGTTATGGCAGCAGTTGTTGATGGTGCCAAAATTAGTTTAATTGCTGGTGTTACAAAGGACTTAACAGGTAAAGTCAAAGCAGGTGAATTGGTGAACGTGGTTGCTACCCAAGTCGGTGGTAAAGGCGGTGGTCGCCCTGATATGGCTATGGCTGGTGGCTCAGATGTTGCTGCGTTACCGCAAGCAATGGCAAGCGTAGAGCAATGGTTAGCAGATAAACTGTAATTTAGTTTTTTTTGCAATAAACCGAATCTGAATGCCAACATCACGTTGGCATTTTTGTATGTAAATTGTTAATTAGGTATTTATTGTGATCTTATTGTGTGATGGCAGTGTAATATTTCAAATAAAGCATCAAAGATTAACTATTTAATATATAATTTACGCAAGTGAGTCTATATAATTCGCTTGTTTTTTAACCCGGGGTCAATCGGATTTTTAGTTACAGGAGTAAGTTATGTTAATTTTAACTCGCCGTGTCGGTGAAACTTTAATGGTTGGTGATGAAGTTACTGTTACCGTTTTAGGTGTTAAAGGTAATCAAGTACGTATTGGTGTTAACGCGCCTAAAGAAGTTGCTGTTCATCGTGAAGAAATCTATCAGCGTATTCAGCAAGAAAAAACATCAGGAGAAACTGGCTTATAGTTGGTTAGTTTGATGTTCTGTGGAAACATTCTTGTTTCCACACTTTTCCCTCTCTTTCATATCTACTCTTTCTTTATTCTACTGCTCTGTCGAATTCTCAGACCTAAACCTAATCACCTATTTTATTTTTACAATGAACATTTAGGTGTTTATTGCTTCCGTCCTTAAGTTTAAAAGCGCATTTAGAATGCTTGTGGCCTTTGTTTTTAACGCCAGAGTATCAATCTAGGGAATCAAATGATTGATACTGAACTCGGTACATTCATCGTTAAAAATACCTTATTGCGATTGTGAAACGCAATTCCCTAATTAAAATGCCTAATATGAACTATTTATTGAGCGTGTTGCTTAAAAAGGATGCAAAGGGTAAATAAGTATGAAAAAACTGTTTGACTTATTTCTGCTACCCAGTATTATACGCCGCATACCGGAGAGGTGGCCGAGTGGCCGAAGGCGCTCCCCTGCTAAGGGAGTATGGGCTTTAACTCCCATCGAGGGTTCGAATCCCTCCTTCTCCGCCATTTACTTATTTAAGTAAATTGAAAGGTATTAAAGTGCGCATGTAGCTCAGCTGGATAGAGTACCTGGCTACGAACCAGGCGGTCGGAGGTTCGACTCCTTCCATGCGCGCCACTTTTTAATTTTTTTATTATAATGAATGGGACGATATGTAATTCGTTGTTAGAAATAAGATACGCGCATGTAGCTCAGCTGGATAGAGTACCTGGCTACGAACCAGGCGGTCGGAGGTTCGACTCCTTCCATGCGCGCCATCCTATTTTGAAATTGTTGCGCGCATGTAGCTCAGCTGGATAGAGTACCTGGCTACGAACCAGGCGGTCGGAGGTTCGACTCCTTCCATGCGCGCCATATTTTCTTTTCTAAGTATCTAAACACCTTCAAAAAATAAAAATCCTATACCTTAAAAAGATATCGTTAATTTGTCTCGTTACTTTCGTACGATAACTATTAAAACTTTTCATGTGTTGCATATATTAACTCTGTTAAGCCTCACTCAATTAATCATTAAACTTTATACCTATTTCATTAGTTAAGTCACCTTACCGCATCTTTACAAAATACGCGTAAACAAGACGCTAGATTTAAAAGTAATCTCATTAATAGTCTGCACTCTAACCCGTTACAAACTGGCCACTTAATTAACGGGGTTGGTATAAGTTAAAAAACTCATTACGCCACTTCATTTCCAGCTTCTAAGAGGGGCTGCTATCATTTAAAACGCTTTTCAACATGCTCATCGCTTTCAGCCTGCCTGATGAATAGCTTTTTCTATTGTTCCACTTTCGACCCCCTTCAGATTGTTAATAAAAAACCAGTTAAAGAAGTATATGTTTTTGTGTTTTTGTTAAAAAAGAAACTTTTTTATTATTTTGGTTAAGTTTTTTGTCTTTTTTAGCTTACAAAAAAATCATCATTGTTTACGTGGAGGTAAACTTTTCGCGGTGTTGATGGTTTCGAACCTTGATGCTTTAGTTTTAATTCACAGTGCCTTTCTTGCTCTAGCTTATTGTTTTTTAACAGTTGTTCTTTTTTGTTTTTATAAACTTTAACTCTTGAAGTTTACCTATGCGTAAACTTTGTGTGGGGTGATCTCGCTTTTATATTTGTGAACAAAAAGTAAGCATAAAGTATGCTTTTTTATTTCTGCCTTTCTTAAGTTGTTGAAATTAAAAGTTTATTTATTTGTTTTTTATGGTGGGTAAGTTGTCTTACCAATTTTGCTTGATTCTTGTTTTTAGCACAGGTATAAATGTGTCATCAAAGTACAGCAAAGGTTGTGTTTTTGTTAAATTAGAGTTTTTATCTCGATTTTGTGAATATTAATTCGTTTTATGTGACTAAAGTCTAGTGTTATGTGAATTGATATTTAATTGAGTGTTTTAATTCTTGTTTCTTTATTAACAAATGTAGGTGTTTTTATGGATATTTCACAAGCGCTAGCTACCGCAGCAAATATCATGTTGCTCGGAATGGTTTGTGTCTTTGTGTTTCTTGGTTTACTCGTTGTCGCCATTAATCTTTTGGCTAAGTTTTGCCCTGAAGAGGTGGTTCCTGCACCAGCTAAACCAACAAATACAAATGATCCACTCAACCCTGATGTGGTTGCCGCTATTACAGCTGCCGTTCACAAATACCGTCAATCGCGCGAATAATTTACTCGCATAAGATTTTGTAACTAGGAGTTATTATGTCTAAACGTCTTGCCCTGACCGATGTGGTTTTAAGAGATGCTCATCAGTCTTTATTGGCGACCCGTTTCCGTCTCGAAGATATGTTACCTATTGCCGATAAACTAGATAAAGTTGGCTTTTGGTCTTTAGAAACATGGGGCGGAGCTACCTTCGACTCTTGTATTCGATACTTAGGCGAAGATCCTTGGCATAGAATTCGTGAGTTAAAGAAAGCGATGCCAAATACCCCACAACAAATGCTGCTACGCGGCCAAAACTTATTAGGCTATCGCCATTATGCTGATGATGTTGTAGTTAAATTTGTTGAGCGCGCGCACAAGAACGGTGTTGATGTATTCCGTGTATTTGATGCAATGAATGACGTGCGCAATCTTGAAACAGCCATTAAATCAGTTGTTGCCGTTGGCGGACATGCTCAAGGCACAATTTCTTATACGACTAGCCCAGTACACAACCTACAAATGTGGTTGGATATGGCTAAACGTCTTGAAGATATGGGGTCTCACTCAATTTGTATTAAAGATATGGCGGGCCTATTAAAGCCGTTTGATGCGTATGAGTTAATTACGAGCCTTAAAAAGACAGTTGATCTACCTATCACCATGCAATGTCACGCAACGACGGGCCTATCAACGGCGACTTATCAAAAAGCGATTGAAGCTGATATTGATATGTTAGATACCGCAAGTTCGTCAATGAGTTCAACTTATGGTCATACTGCGACAGAAACTGTGGTTGCAATGACTCAAGGTACAGAATATGACACAGGCCTTGATTTAGAGCTGTTAGAGGAAATCGCAGCCTACTTCCGTGTTGTGCGTAAGAAGTATGAAAAGTTTGAAGGTAGCCTACGTGGTGTTGATGCACGTATTTTACTGGCGCAAGTTCCTGGTGGCATGTTAACTAACATGGAAAACCAGCTTAAAGAGCAGGGCGCAGGCGACAAGATGGATGAGGTTCTTTTGGAAATCCCGAAAGTACGTGAAGATCTTGGCTTTATTCCACTAGTGACACCAACCTCGCAAATCGTTGGAACACAAGCGGTATTAAACGTATTGACCGGTGAGCGTTATAAGAGCATCTCTAAAGAGACAGCTGGCGTACTAAAAGGTGAGTACGGTGCAACAGCAGCGCCTAAAAATGCTGAATTACAAGCTCGTGTTCTTGATGGTGCAGAAGAAATTACTTGTCGTCCTGCGGATTTAATTGATGATGAGTTTAAACAGTTAAGTGAAGAGTTAATTGCTTTAGCCAAAGAGAAAAACATTCAGTTAAGTGAGAATGTCGAGGATGATGTATTAACTTATGCACTGTTCCCTCAGATCGGACTTAAATTCTTAGAGAATAGAAATAACCCTGATGCGTTTGAACCGCATCCAGACAACGAAGTTGCAGCACCTGCTCCGTCTACTCCAGCAGCATCTGGTGGTGCAGAAACTTACAGTGTTCGTGTTAATGGTCAAGTTTATCAAGTCGATGTTGCAGCAGGCGGTGAAATCAGTGAAATCACTCCTGTGAGTGGTTCAGCA
Source organism: Psychrobium sp. 1_MG-2023 (assembly GCF_030689115.1). NCBI lineage: Bacteria > Pseudomonadati > Pseudomonadota > Gammaproteobacteria > Alteromonadales > Shewanellaceae > Psychrobium > Psychrobium sp. 1_MG-2023. Next base: position 35,947 of record NZ_JAUYVJ010000031.1, read on the forward strand.
ACACCAATTTCAGCAACTCCTGCACCAGCGGCAGCGCCAACAAGTGCTGAGCCATTAGTAGCTCCACTCGCTGGTAATATCTTTAAAGTGCTAGTGCAGCCAGGTCAGCAAGTCGTTGCTGGTGAAGTTGTCATTATTCTTGAAGCAATGAAAATGGAAACTGAAGTACGTGCAGTGACTGGCGGAACAGTGGCTCAAGTGATGACAAAAGAAGGTGACGCTGTTGCAGTTGGCGAAGCTTTACTGACAATAGGTTAAGAGGCAGTAATGGAAGGATTACTTACACTATGGCGTGACACTGGTTTAGCAAACTTCGAGCTAGGCCAGATGATCATGATGGCAGTTGGTGCCGGGTTATTGTTTTTAGCAATAGCTCGCGGTTATGAACCATTATTATTACTACCCATTGGTTTTGGTTGTATTCTAGCGAATATTCCAATGGCAGGCTTTACCGAAGAAGGTGGAGTGTTGTGGTATATCTATTATATTGGTATTGAAACCGGAATATTCCCTTTGTTGATCTTCATGGGCGTTGGCGCAATGACTGACTTTGGGGCGCTTATTGCTAACCCTAAAATGCTGTTTTTAGGTGCGTCTGCTCAATTTGGTATCTTTGCTACCTTATTTGGCGCAATTGCGTTAAATGTTGTTCCAGGTTTCGAATTTAGCTTAGCTGATGCGTCTGCTATTGCAATTATTGGTGGTGCAGATGGCCCAACTGCGATTTTCTTAGCGTCTAAACTTGCGCCAGAATTATTAGGGGCAATTGCGGTAGCTGCATATTCATACATGGCGTTGGTACCAATTATCCAACCGCCAATTATGAAAGCGTTAACGACATCAAAAGAGCGTGAAATTGTAATGGAGCAGTTACGTCATGTATCTAAACGTGAAAAAATTATTTTCCCGTTAGCGGTACTGTTCTTAACAATTCTGTTCTTGCCAGCAGCAACACCGCTTGTAGGTATGTTCTGTTTAGGTAACTTGATGCGCGAATCGGGTGTAGTTGATCGTTTAAGCTCAACAGCACAAAACGAGTTAATCAATATCGTAACCATCTTCTTAGGCTTAGCAGTTGGTTCGAAACTATCGGCTGAATCGTTCTTATCAGTGGAAACACTAGGTATTTTAGCACTAGGTGCTGTGGCATTTAGTATCGGTACGGCATCAGGTGTAATGATGGCGAAGGTGATGGGGCGTTTCTCTAAATCACCGATTAACCCACTCCTTGGCGCTGCGGGTGTATCTGCGGTTCCAATGGCAGCCCGTGTTGTAAATAAAGTCGGTTTAGAGGCGAATCCGCATAACTTCCTATTGATGCATGCAATGGGTCCAAATGTGGCAGGTGTTCTAGGGTCGGCTGTTGCTGCTGGTATCTTACTGGCTATCGTTGGCGGCTAAGCATAAATAACACTAAATGTTCAGTGATAAAAAAGGCAGCTAATTTATTTTAGCTGCCTTTTTATTTGTTAGGTCATTTTATCGTGGCTATTTAGAGAAAAAGATATGATGCTGATGTAAATTACTTAATGGTCCTGAACTATTGTATTTTTCTTCTTTTAGTAGCGCTGTGCTGAGAGCCGCGTAGTTATTGGCTAGTTCGCTTTTATATAGAATGACCTCACTACTACTCACTTTAGTTTCTGCATTAACTAAAGATTTATAATCGGGTAATGACTTGGCCGTTGGTAGCGTGCCTGAGGTCTCACCGACAAAGGTCCAGCGAATTGGAACAAAGGTGTTATTGCTCTCGTCTACGACACGGTAATGGCTGGTAATGCTGACCATTGGGTAGTCTGCAACGGCAGAAAAATCATAACTGCCATCACCATTGAACTCAGTAAAAAATCCTGTATCAATGTCTGGCATTTCTGCTTCAGGTGATAGATTTAACAGCGTGTCATGCTGCGCTGCATAGAGCGAATGAGTACTTGAAACTTGAAATGTACCAAAGAGTGAATCTGCATCTACGTGGTTATTTTTACCCTGTGAGTAGAAGCGAGCATCATCACTGTGACTGTGAGTTTCAAATAACAATACGCTTTCTGTCAGTTCTGGCGATGTGGTTAAGAAATGTAAGTTATCAGCAAATAATTGCCCTGTCGTTAACTCATCAAACTGCGTGGCTGCGATACCTGTTGTTATTGCTGAATCAAAAGAAATTAATTGTAAATTGCCTTGCTCGGGTTGAGTAAAATCATTGGTGATTTCTGTGCGACCAATTAACTCATCCGAGCCGCTTGGCCCTTGGACAAAAAATGAATGAGTTGGCCACTCGCCATCGGCGACACGGCAAACTTCCACATCTTTAAATAGTGTAGTTCTATCATCTACAAGCTCGGCAGTAACTGTGCCCGCTGACGTCCCTGCTAGTGTTAATTCATCTAAGCTGGTATGTGCCAATTCAATATCTTGCGTAACACACTGACAATTTGTGTTATCGGCTAACGCTGCCCTATCGAGGGTTAATGCTGCATTGATGCTAGAGCTGATATTGGCGTAGCTGTAAATATTAAGATCTTTTAAATTATCACCGTTATAACTTGGACTCACTACTGAATAGTTAATTATGCTTTGAGTGGTGACAATCGAAATTTGACCCAACTCGTCTGTTTGGTGAGTTGAAATGACATCCCAGTTGGCATCTTGAAGTAGCACTTCGACATTTGGAACCGCTTGTGACTCTCCACATTGATTGGTGGTGCTAACGGTAAGATCAAAAGTATATTCTTTGGTGTTATTTCCAGGCGTTGAGCTTGAGCCAGAGCCTCCACCACCACAGCCAACAAGCAGGGCTGTTACTGTTGCAGCAATCAGAGTTTTGTTTAAGTTTTTCATAGAGTGTAAATATTCCGTTATAAATTGGAGCTATTATATCCGTACAGGGAAGGACTAACTGTAATTAATGGTTGATTTCATCGTTGTCATTAGTCTAACTGAGCTTTAGCTAACAGACTTGAACTTCTCGTTTAGGTCAACCACAACATTAAGCTGAGGTAGGCTGCAATTGTGCCGCCAATGCCTAGGATGTATATAAAGCCTTTTTTACCTTGTTTTAAACTCCAGCCATTAGCATTTAAATACAAAGCCCAGACCAAACAGAGAATTAGTGGCAATAAAAATATTTTTGTTATCATGATTCGATTATCATAGTAGGTAATTTAGCTAACTTTACCAAAATGTTTGAAAGAGGCACAGTGTTATGTCAGACAATTGTTTACCTAGTCAATTTAATGCAATGGCAATAAAAGAGTTTGGCGCTGCTGAAGTATTAACTCTTATGCAATTACCCTTACCACAACTTGACGCTGGACAGGTGCTTGTAAAAAGCAATGCTGCGTCCATTAATCCCATCGATTACAAAACGCGTGCTGGCCTCGGGTGGGCAGCCCAACAAAATGCGGACAAACTCCCGATGGTTCTAGGTTATGATTGCCTTGGCGAAGTTGTTGCTGTTGCTGATGATGTCGAGGGTTTTAACGTAGGTGATAAAGTCTTGGGGATGGTGGGTTTTCCATTAAACGCCGGAGCCTATGGCGAATATGTCAGTGTTGAGAGTAAAGACATTATAAAAGTCAGTGGGCAAGCTAGCAGTGACTTGGCTGCTTTACCGTTAATTGGCTTAACGGCGATGCAAGGATTATTCAGTCATGGAAATTTAATCGCTGGTGAGACGGTCGTTATTAGTGGTGCTAGTGGCAGTGTGGGCTTTTTAGCTGTTCAACTTGCGCTTGCAGCGGGTGCCAATGTTGTTGCACTTGCAAGCTCGGTATCTAATCCCATGCTTGAGGCGTTAGGTGACGTACAAGTCATTGACTATAAAACACCACAAGCACTTAGCCAGCTATCAACAGTTAACTTATGGTTTGATTTGGTCGGCGGCGTAGCTGCAATATCACAGCTAGAGTTAGTTGAAAACGTTGAACGCTTAGTGACCGTGCCGACCATTACTGCTTCAGAAGTGTGCGATAGCGTCGCTAACAAAGGTGTTGAGGGGCAGGGTATGTTAGTTAGCCCAGACATAAATCAGTTAACTAAATTAGTGCAGATGGTTGAAAACCAACAACTACGCCTCAATATCGCTAAGATAATTGATTTTAAACTTGCGGCTAATGCACATCAAGCACTAGAGTCTGGTGAGATTAAAGGTAAAGTCGTTCTTGAATTTAGTTAAGCCACATTCATGCTTTTAGGGTTATTCATTAGCTGCTTCTTAGCAGCGACATTGTTACCCGGTGGTTCAGAAGCACTGCTATTATATTTAGTGGAGCAGCACCCTACTCAAGTAACTGCAATGCTTATTGTTGCAAGTGTTGGCAATAGCTTAGGCTCATTAACAAGTTATGGCTTAGGCTATCTTGGGCGGGTTAAAGTAAATCCAGAGCAACTTGACTCAAAGGCGGCGCGTTTAGTTGAACGCTATGGTGTGTATTCACTGATTTTTAGTTGGTTACCACTTGTAGGTGATCTATTGTGTGTACTAGCAGGCTACTTTAAGTATCGCTTCATACCAAGCTTAATTTTGATTAGCTTAGGTAAAACATTGCGCTACACCATTTTGGTGTGGGGCTATATAAAATTTATCCAATAATGGTGCGCTGAAGCTTTTGCTTACATTCGCGACTTGTTGAACACTTTTAGCAGTGCTAGAGTCGACACCATTAAGCTAGCTATGGCTAGATAACTACCCATTTATCAATGAATGATAATTTGAGAGAGTATTTTGACTGATTGTTATAAAAGCAAAATCACCGAGCTGATGGATGCGCAATACGCCCCTGTTTTCACTCAGATTCAACGGGGAATTGAACGTGAGGCATTGCGAATAGATGATAATGCAAAACTCTCGACCAAACCTCATGCTGAGGCATTAGGGTCTGCACTAACCCACCCATCGATCACCACCGATTATGCAGAAACATTATTGGAATTTATTACACCAGTTAGTCAGGATATTGATGAGTTGGTGACTTATCTTAGAGACGTTCACCGTTATACGTTAAATAATATTGATGGTGAAATGTTATGGCCAATGAGTATGCCTTGTGTCATTGCTAATGAAGAAGATATCGAATTAGCGCAGTATGGTGACTCTAATGTAGGCAAGATGAAAACGGTTTATCGTGAAGGGTTAAGAAATCGTTACGGCAGCCTGATGCAAATTATTTCTGGCTTGCACTTTAACTTCTCTCTGTCTGATCAGGCATGGCCATTATTGCAAACATTTTTTGACAATCAAGATGAGACGGCGGATTTTCGTTCAGAGCGCTATTTTTCATTGATTCGTAATTTTCATCGTCTTGGTTGGGTCATCCCTTATATGTTTGGCTCATCCCCCGCGCTATGTGGCTCATTTTTACAAGGTGATATGCCGTATGAATTCGAGAAAATGGGGCAGGGAACATACTACTTACCCTATGGTACGAGTTTACGCCTGAGCGATTTAGGATATACCAACAGTGAACAAGATAATTTATCGATTTGTTACAACAACATTGATAACTATGTCGATTCGGTCAATCAAGCTATTGCCACACCGTCACTGAAGTTTGCAGAAATTGGCATCGAACAAGACGGGGTTTATAGCCAGTTAAATAGTAATGTATTGCAAATTGAAAATGAACTCTATGCGCCAATTCGACCTAAACGCGTCGCTGACTCGGGGCAAACACCGTCTCAAGCTTTAAAAGCGGGTGGTGTTGAATATATTGAAGTACGTTCATTAGATATCAACCCATTTGCCGATATCGGGATCACCAAAGATCAAATTCGTTTCTTGGACTTATTCTTAGTCCACTGTTTATTATGGCAAGATAAGCCGATGAGCCAAGAGCAGCGGCAAGAGAAAGTGGATAACTTAAATAAAGTAATCCTCCAAGGCCGCGATCCAGCGCTTAATCTGATGCAATCAGGTCAAGAAGTTGAACTCAAAGCGTGGATGGCTCAATTGTTTGATGCGTTAACAACCATAGCACAGCTGTTTGACCATCACTTAGGTGGTGATGACTACAAGCAATGTTTAGCGTTGTTTTCACCGATGGTCAATGATCCTCAAGCGACGTTTTCTGGCCAACTGATGGCTAAGCTAAAACAGGACAACTTAGACAACACGCCATTTGGTATCGAGCAAGCGAAGAAATTTAGAGAACAATTAAGTGCGGGTGATTACCAAGCCATTTCTTATCAATCACTGTTGCAACAGGCTGAACTGTCTCATAAGCAACAGCGTGATATTGAACAAGCCGATAGCATCAGTTTTAGTCAATACTTAGAGCAATACTTTAATGATGCGCGTGCTTAAATTTAAAAAACAGCCAAAGCTTGTAGCCGTTATTGCCATCACATTGGCGTTTATGACTGCGGGTTGCAGTACGTCGCCGCCGGCCAACCCAGAAAATATTTGTGCTATTTTCAAGGAACATGAGCATTGGCATGAGGCTGCACTCGATGCGAAAGAGAAATGGGGTGTTCCTGTCCATATCCCTATTGCGATGATGTATCAAGAAAGCTCATTTAAGGCTGAAGCAAGACCGCCGATGCGCTATTTTTGGGGCTTTATTCCTTACGGCCGAGCTAGTTCTGCTTATGGCTATGCCCAAGCGAAGACCATGACTTGGCAAGATTATGTTAGGGAAACGGGGAATAGCTGGAGCGATCGCAATGAGTTTGATGATGCGATGGACTTCATGGGCTGGTTTATCTATAAGACTCATCGGATCAACGGTGTTTCAAAGTGGAACGCTTATGGTCAATACCTCAATTACCATGAAGGTTGGGGCGGTTACAAACGTAAATCTTATAATAAAAAACCTTGGCTAAAAAAAGTTGCGCGTAAAGTTGAATCCCGTGCTAAACGTTATGCTGGGCAATACAAAAAATGTAAAGACAACCTATCAAGTAGCTGGTGGTAGGTTGGCTTGCTAGCTAACGGGAGCAGCAATGGAACAGTTACTTGAACAAACGTTTGGCTTTTCAACGTTTAGAGGCGGACAAAAAAGTGTTGTTACTAATCTGTTAGCTGGGCGCAGTGCCGCTGCAATCTTTCCAACGGGCTCGGGAAAGTCTCTTTGTTATCAATTTACCGCAACCCAGTTACCCCATTTAACGTTAGTGGTTTCACCGTTATTAGCGCTTATTCAAGATCAGCTGGCCTTTTTACACAGTAAGGGTATTGCCGCTGCGAGTATTGATTCGACATTATCTCGCGAGCAGGTCAGCCAAGTTATGGACAGTGTGCGAGCGGGCCAAACTAAAGTTCTAATGATCTCTGTAGAGCGTCTTAATAATGAGCGCTTTCGTGAGTTTTTAACTACCATTCCGGTATCCCTGCTGGTGGTTGATGAGGCTCACTGTATTTCAGAATGGGGCCATAATTTTAGGCCTGATTATTTAAAGCTGCCTAAGTATCGCCAGCAATTTCAAATCCCTCAAACACTATTACTCACTGCGACAGCGACTAGTCAGGTGGTGAAAGATATGGGAGAAAAATTTGCCATCAGTCCAAACGATATTACCTTAACCGGTTTTTATCGCGCCAATCTGAATCTTGCGGCTCAAGGAGTTCCTAGTGCGAAACGCCTCGATGTGCTGCTACCTTGGTTGCAAGCAAGGCAGCAGCACAGCGGAATTGTCTATGTCACGTTACAAAAAACCGCAGAGCAACTTGCAGCGCAGTTACAGCAACAAGGGCTGAATGCGACCGCTTATCATGCCGGGCTAGATCATGAAGTGCGCCAGCAAATCGTCAGTCAATTTATGCAAAGTTCCGGGCAAATTATTGTCGCCACTATTGCATTTGGGATGGGGATTGATAAAAGTGATATACGGTTTGTCGCACATTTCGATATGCCAAAATCGATAGAGAACTACGCGCAAGAGATTGGCCGTGCAGGGCGAGATGGCTTAGCCGCCGATTGTTTGGTACTAGCCAATCGCGACAACCTGACGGTATTAGAAAACTTTGTTTATGCTGATACCCCAGAAGCATCGGCTATTGCGGTGGTGTTGGAGCAAATTCAACAGGCGCAGCAGCAAGGGCTATCGTGGGAAGTCATTGATAACCAACTTTCAAGTGATGCAAATATTCGCGTGCTGAGCTTAAAAACCTTGCTGGTGTACTTGGAACTATTACAAGTGGTTAAACCGCTATATAGCTTTTTTGCTGAATATAAATATAAATTTTTACTCAGTGAGCAGGAAATTCTCGCTAAGTTTAGCGGGGAGCGGGCGCAGTTTATTCAGGCAATTTTTACCAGCTCTAATAAGGCGCGCTTATGGTCAACGTTAGACTTTGCCAAGCTTGAGGCTAATTACCCGTGTGAGCGCTCTCGTGTGTTAAGTGCCCTTGATTACCTTGAATCACATGGGGCAATTACTTTACAAACGAAGCAATTAACCCAAGTTTATCAGGTGACAACTCAGCCGATAAACCCTGAGCAACTCACCGAAAAGCTAAGTACTAAATTTTTGCAAAAAGAACACAGTGAAATCAAACGGATTGAGCAACTCGTTAACTTCTTTGCCAGCGAGCGTTGTTTATCACAACGCTTGGCGACCTATTTTTCCGATGACAGTGTCAAGGGATCTTGTGGGCATTGTAGTGTTTGCCATGGTCAAGTAGCGCAGTTACCAGCACCAGCGGCGTTGCCACCGTTGTCACAATGGCAATTTAGTGAATTGTGTTTACCTGTAGTTGAGTTATTACAGCAACGAAAACACCCAGTAACAGCAGTTCTCCTTACTCGCTTTTTATGCGGTTTAACCACCCCATTGTTTACTAAGATAAAAGCGCGCTCTCAATCCGGTTTTTCACGATTAGAGCACTACCCGTTTGCCGAAGTGCGTGATTGGGTGCAAGGGCACTTAAATACTGAGTTCACAGGATGAAGATTAACCCCAGTTGGCGCGTGTTAACCGTTGGTGATGGTGATCTCGCCTTTTCAGCAGCCCTATTAGCGCATCATAAGCCTCGCCATTTAACGGCCACCATTTACGATGATCTGACGACACTCGAGAATAAATATGGCCTAAAGCATTATCAGCGCCTGCAACAACGTTCGTGTCAGGTGTTAACGGGGTTTGATGTGACTAAGCCAAGTAGCTGGCAGGGACTTAACCTCACTGATTTTGATGTGGTTATCTTTCAGTTTCCATTATTACCCAATGACAAAACCAAGCAACTCGCTAATGGGCAGCAACAGCAAAGCAGTAATACCCTAAACAGAGCGTTGTTACATCAATATTTAGTCCATGCCTTTAAGTACTTTCTGTCAGCCAATGGTGCAAGACTAGCGATTATTACCTCTAAAGATGTGAAACCTTATCGCCAATGGAACATTGAGCAATCATTAAACGCGAGTACCGAGATTAACTACTTAGGGCAGCAAACATTCTCCTTTGCCGACTTTCCTGGCTACCAGTTGCGTAATGTTGATCGCGATAAGTTTGTTAAACATACCGAAGCGTTTAGTTATTATTGGAGTGATATTTATGATGATGTTTCCCAATGCGATGATCAGTCAGTTGCAAACGTCACCCTGCCTAACTATCTTAAAAAGTCAGCTACAACCGAAAGCTCATTTTGTGCGATGTGCCGAGTGGGTCCGATCCTTACTCAGCAAGACTTAGCAGCTCATCATGCGTCAAAACGTCACCAGCAGATGCTAAATTTTGAACAACAATGGCAGTTTTGGTTGAACAATAAAGCAGCGCATTAGTGCATATTTTCATTTGATTTAACGGCCATTTTAAACTAACGTATCATAACGATTTAAAAAGGACGTTGAATCAAATGGTTGAATTCTTATTTCTTGATATTAATACTGGCTTTTCCATTGCCTTAGGCCTAGTTCTGGCCATTGCTTTTCTCGAAGGTATCGGCCTTGTCATTGGGCTAAGCCTGATGAATCTCCTTGACCAACTTTCCCCAATTGATTTAGACGTTGATGCCGATATCGAGCTCCCTTCCGGTGGCTTGACCCCCATTTTAGCTTGGCTATTTCTAAACCGTTTACCACTGTTAGTATGGCTTGTTTTATATCTTACTTGCTTTGGTGTGATTGGCTTAACGATTAACTATATTGCATTGACCAAGGCTGACTATGTTATCAGTGGTTGGCTAGCCTATAGCGCTAGTTTGCTTGTTGCTGCTTATGCCACGCACCTGATTGGTGGCCCGTTATCTCGCCTTTTACCTAAAAATGAGTCGTCGGCTATGTCTAACGATAGCTTTAACGGCTTAATTGCTCAAATCACTATTGGCCGGGCGCGTTTTGATAGCCCTGCTGAAGCGGTATTAACCGATAAATTCAAACAAAAACATTATGTTCTACTTGCCCCAGAGGACGAAGCAGAGACCTTTAAGCAAGGAGAGCAGGTTGTGTTGGTTGAAAAAACAGAGACCCATTGGATTGGGGTTAGATTTACTCAATAAAATAACAAGAGAATTATATTATGGAAAATTTAGATGAAAACACAACCTTCATTATTATTATGGTTGCTGTTGGTCTTATTGCGTTAATTACTATTGGCCTTATTTTTGCCAAACTTTACGTACGCGCGACTAAGGAAGTTGCCTTTGTACGTACGGGTTTAGGTGGTGAGCGCGTGGTAAAAGACGGCGGTGCTATCTGCTTGCCTGTACTGCATGAAACCATTCCCGTGAATATGAATACCCTGCGTATTGAAGTGGAAAAGATTGAAAAAGATGCCTTAATCACCAAAGATCGCATGCGTGTTGATGTGAAATCTGACTTTTACCTGCGCGTTGCACCGCACAGTGAAGGGATTTCGATGGCTGCACAAACCTTAGGTACGCGAACAATGCGTGCTGATGAAGTTAAGAAATTAATGGAGTCTAAGTTTGTCGATGTGCTGCGTGCTGTGGCTGCCGAGATGACAATGACCGAAATGCATGAGCAGCGTGCTGATTTTGTACAAAAAGTGCAGCAAAGTGTGGCCAATGATTTAGAAAAGAATGGTCTAGAGCTTGAGTCTGTTTCCCTAACTGGCTTTGACCAAACCGATCTACGCTTCTTTAATGAAAATAATGCGTTTGACGCCGAAGGTCGTGCAAGACTGGCTAAAATTATCGAAGAGAAGCGTAAAGAAACCAATGATATTGAGCAAGAGAACCGTGTTCAAATAGAACGTCGTAACTTAGACGCCGAGCGCCAGTCACTTGAGATCAAAAAAGAAGAAGAGGAAGTGCGCCTAATTCAAGAGCAGGTACTTGAATTTAAACGTGTTGAACAAAAAGCGGAGATTGCAAAAACGCGTGAGCTTAAAGAAAAAGAAGAGCGCGAAGCGGAAATCTCTAAACAAAAAGCCGTTGAATTAGCCGAGCTGATCAAGAGCCGTGAAATTGAAGCGCAGGAAATTGCGAAACGTAAATTCCTTGAGGAAGCGCGTATTCAGCAGCAGCGTGATATTGAAGTAGCTGAACAAGACAAACAAATTGCGGTTGCAGAGAAGTCGGAAGCAGAGTCAGCAGCACGTGCTAAAGCCGCTGAAGCAGAAAAGAGTAAAGTTGAAAAAGAAGAAGCGGTTGTTACGGCAAGGCAAGTAGCACAAGCTAATCGTAGCAAAGAAATTGAAGTGATTGATGCGCGTAAAGAAGCAGAACGTGAAGCGGTGAGTATTACCGTGCAAGCCGATGCAGAAAAACGTGCTGCGGAAGATAAAGCCTCTGCGGTATTAATCGAAGCGAAATCAAGTGCTGACGCTAAAATGCTGCAAGCGCAAGCAGATGAGAAGATTTATGCCGTTGAAGCGGATGGTAAGCAAGCGCTTTATGAAGCAGAAAATACCTTACGTGATGAGCAAATTGAACTACAAAAATCACTGGCAATCCTTAAGTCATTACCTGAAATGATCGCAAACTCGGTTAAACCACTAGAAAACATTGACAGCATTAAGATCCTACAAGGTTATGGTAACACGGCCGCTCAAGGTGGCAGTGCTAACGGTAATAGCGTTTCTCAAGGCGGTATCGCTGAGCAGATCACCAGTGCAGCGCTTAATTACCGCGCCAATGCGCCAGTGATTGATGCGATGTTACAAGAACTCGGCTTAGTTGATAAAGACGGTGGCAACCTTAATGATTTATTATCCGGTAATAACTCATTAGTCAGTGAAGCCCGTGACGTGGTAAAGCAATCGAAAGTGCCAACGCCTGTTAATGGTTCGAAGCCTGTTAATGGTGAGCATGTATAGCGAGTAGTAACGCTAACCGACGGTTATCTATTATAAATAGAATCGTTGAATGCTACTAAATCAGCATCAAGATGAGCGTTACTATGACCGTATAGTAACGCTCGTTTTTTCCCTAAAAAGAACAAAAGTATAAGATTATATTCTTGATTGGTAATGTATAATTTTTTCAACCGAAAGTTGTAATCATGTTTTTAAATTGGAAGTAGTTTAGGTTTGCTTAGGAAATAGCAGGATATATAAATATTAACTTGAATTTTAAGCTTCTGTGATAGCTGTAATAACTACGATCGTTACATAATATAATGTTAAATGCCTTAATCAATAATGGAGGAAATGATGAGTCAATTGGAAGAAACACAAGAATCACTTTCGCGGATGCAAGCTTTTGATCCGAAAAGTTTAGCTAGAGAAGAAGAGCTTGGGCGCAATTTTGATTTTTCCGCAATTATTGCTCCAGCTTCAAAATTGATAAGGCTTTATAACCAATTAGGCTTGTCAACTTTAGAAGATTTTCCTGACGCAATACTTGTGCAAATAAAGCAGCAGGCAGATGCTGATTTTAATCGTTTTCAACAGGCATTAGATTTTGATCCGACTACAGTTCAAAATCAAAATCCGACGCTACCGCGAGACAATATTATCAAGCAAGTTACAGTAGCCTATGACCCTGCTTTTCAAAAGTTATTTCCGTTTATTTCATATGGCACAAGTAAAGCTGTAGATTTCCAACGAATGGAAAATGAAGCTAGGGCAATGCTTCAGAGTGTAAAAGATGAAGCTGGTGTGATCACAGGGCAACTTAATGAACATCAAGACCAAGCTCAAAATGTTTTAGCTGACGTGCGTAAAGTCGCTGCTGAACAAGGTGTTTCTCAGCAAGCTATATACTTCAAAGAAGAATCTGAAGCACATGATGAGTTAGCTGAGGCATGGCGCGAAAGAACAATGAAACTCGCATGGCTACTTGGCGGATATGCATTTTTAAGTATTTTCTTTCACAAGTGGTCTTGGATTCAACCTACTGATGCAATTCAATCAGTTCAATTGGTTACAAGTAAGGTATTAATTTTTGGTGTAATTGCATATATGCTTTTCCTTTCATCTAAAAATTTCTTATCGCATAAACACAATGCTATTGTTAATAAGCACCGACAAAATGCTTTAATGACTTATACCGCTTTAACGGATTCCGCTGCATCTGATGAAAGCAAAGATATTGTATTAAATCATGCATCTTGTTGTATTTTCTCACCTCAAGATACCGGCTATGTAAAACATGAGGCTTCACAAAACAATAGTGGAGGGAGTCGTTCAGTTGTAGAGCTACTACCAAAAACAACAATGAAATTAGATCCTCAACCATAGGTATTTAAAGCAAATTATAGGACAAATTAGGACAGGAAAAAAATCGTGGATTGGAGTGAATGTCACATTGAGTCGAAAAAGTGGTTCAATGTGACAGAGAGTATTTTAAGCCTGTCCTATTATTTTTATCGGCCTCTTAACAGGGTGTCATATTTTTAAAGGAGTAAGCATATTAATGGAAGAGTATTATCCAATTGTGTTATCTATTGTTATGGGAGTTCCATTCGGTTGGGGGATAAGCTTTGCCGTTTGTAGTTTAAAAGGTAAAGCAAAGCAAATATTTTTATTAGGCAGTGGGGGCTCTATTACAGGGGTACTTATTGCACAAGCGACAAAGTTCGCCGAAGTAGAAGTTACATTAAGCTTCTTATTCCTTCCATTAACTGCATTAGTTACTGCAAGTCTATTGATATATTTTTATGTATCTGATCTGAAAGAAAAGTGCCCAAAGCTTCCTTTCAATATTTCATACCTTATTTCCTCAGATAGCAAATTATCGGAGATATATGAACAATATATTGAATCTGAAAAACAAGGTATAGCTCGCAAAGATGAATTAGATAAGTAAGCGGTCAATTAACCCCACCTACCAATGTTAATGGGCTTTTAGAATAATAACCTCACTATTTATCCACTTGA
>NZ_JAUYVJ010000032.1:0-49051 GCF_030689115.1 Psychrobium sp. 1_MG-2023
TTGGAGTTTGCCACACAACGTCGCCCTGAAAGGTTTTATTCAGGGTCTCGCTTTGTATTTCAACACTGAGATTCCGGATAAGAGCGCGCCGGATTGACCGAAGACTTGAAGTGGCTTTTTTAGTATTGATAACTTATTAGGCAGACTCTGCGACTTGCGCTAACTCTGGGCAGACATCAACTAAAATGCGTCGTGCTAGCATTTCATGGCAGCCAAAATCAGTCCACTCCTGAATAATCAATTGCGTGTTATAACGCTGACAAATATGCGGTAAAAATGTATCGTGGCAATCAGAGATCAACTGTAAATACTGTTGGCTTGTACCTGCTTCAGCATCACGTGCTCGCTCAATCATACGCTGATATGAAATAACAGGATCAGACTTTAAGTAAATGACAGCACTTACTTGTGGGTAATCGTTTAATTTATCCTGAATATCATAATAGTAATCTAAATCTTTGCCATCGGGGCGACACGCTTCAGCGAGGTTAGCTTGACAAAAAACTAAATCAGAAAACAATGAGCGCTCGATAACATAGTTATAATCAGGGCTTAAGTTCTGACAAATTTCAGCACGCTTGTTGGTAATGTAACGCTGAAATTCAATACGTTTCGTTGGGTCTACAGTAAATGCTTTTAATAAGCGTTGAAATTCATGGTCGGTATCAACGTCTTCAATGATTAACTGCCACGGCTGATTACTATGTGCATTTAATTCATTAACCAATTTTGGTAATAATGTCGATTTACCTACCCCGATATTACCTTCGACGGCAATAAGATTGAACTGCTGAATTTGAGACATTACAACCTACAAATATAAATGAAAAAGAGCCGATAAGGTTACCATAATCAATAATTGAAAAAGTGAGGCGGTTCATAGTTTGTAGGTCAAATAATTGTTCGAACAAAAAGCATACAAAACCTAAAGGTTAGTAGATAGCTCCCTGTAACTCTAGCTGGGTTAAATAAAGGCGTAAATCAAGCTCAAGCTGGAAGTAGTCGGGTTCCATGTGCTGACACAACTTATAGAAAGCCTTGTTATGTTCTTTCTCTCGCACATGAGCTAACTCATGAACCACAATCATCGATAGAAATGGCAGCGGTGCTTTTTTAAAAACTCGGGCAATACGAATTTCGTTCTTCGCCTTAAGTTTACTACCTTGAATACGACTGACATAGGAATGAGTCCCGAGGGCATTCTTAATCGCATGGATTTTGTCATCAAAGATAACTTTGCTGATCGGTGCAGACTTCTTTAAATATTGGTTTTTTAGTTGCTGTACATATGCATAAAGTGCTTTGTCATTCGTTATGTCATGACATTCTGGATAGCGCGATAGCAAATACGCTTTGAGCTTATTTTGTTTAACTAACTGCTGAGTTTTTTCGACAATTTGTGCAGGATAACCTTGTAGATAGATTAATTCACCCGTCATTTCTTACTACTCTCTTAAGTGATTTATTTTACCGCGACATCGCATTACAATAACCCTACCCTCATCAACACTTCTAAACAAAGAAAGCAAACTATGGCTAAGACACCGGTTGATAAATTATTAAAAAACCACCCTAAACTCACTCATTCAACCGACATTAAAGTTGTTTCCCATGTACAGCGAGAACAAGGTGAGTGGGTTATTAATACCTTGATGCTTGCAGATATTGACGTGTCATTTAAATACAAACGTAAAAAGCTGTATCGTTCACTCAAAGGCCAACGGGTTAATGTAACCTATTACCCAGAAAACGAAACTATTGCAGGGATGGAAATTGAAATAATGAAAGTGGTGCGTATAAGAACAAGCTAACAATAAGTTAACTTGTTCTTACTTTTTTCTTTAGCGAAAGCTAGTGACTTAAATAAGCGTAAGCCGTTAAGAAAGCTTTTTCTTGGAAAGGTTTTAAACCAGTATATTTAAACTCTACCGGTGGTGCGCAGCGCTTTAACCATTGCTTTTCTACCGTTTGTGGAATTAACTCAACCGTTAATTCAGCACACACTTGTAAAACAGCCTCTAACTTAAACGTCGACATTTTTGCGGCATGTTTACCATTTGAGATACGCTCAGCGATGATTACGCGATCGACTTGATAGTCTTCCATTAGCTTTTTAAACGCAAACTGGAACGCTAATAAGTCTTCCACTTCATTCACTTTCTGAGCCGTCAAACGTTGTTGACGACAATCAGGAATATCAAACACATCATTGTCTTTTTGCATGATGCATATATTGGCGTGATTATCTTTTAAATCTACGGCACAAATTCTCATTAAATTCACCTCATTCGTAATTACCGCGCATTATAAACTGTTTCACGGCACAGGCACACTACCTATCGACGAGTAATGGGATCTAGTTGGTTAAAAAATAATGATTTGGATAGAAAAACCTTACATTTTAATTGATTAATCTCACTCGAGAGCGCTAAAAAA
Source organism: Psychrobium sp. 1_MG-2023 (assembly GCF_030689115.1). Taxonomy (NCBI): domain Bacteria; kingdom Pseudomonadati; phylum Pseudomonadota; class Gammaproteobacteria; order Alteromonadales; family Shewanellaceae; genus Psychrobium; species Psychrobium sp. 1_MG-2023. The sequence continues at coordinate 2,437 of NZ_JAUYVJ010000032.1, forward strand.
TAGAATTATTTATGCTTTTTCGCTAAGATGTCATTCTTTGCTTATCGTGTGAACGATAAGTTGCATAACATCAGCTATACTCTTACCTAGAAGTAATGACAAGGATTCAGCATGAGCAGTGTTTTAGATAGTGTTAACCAACGAACGCAACTTGTCGGGGAAAACCGCCTCGAATTGCTATTGTTTAATTTAGGTTCCTATCAAACGTTCGCGATTAATGTATTTAAAGTACAAGAGGTCGTAAGCCTACAAAAGCTATTTGCAATGCCAGGCTCCCACCCTTCTGTTATTGGTGTAGTTAACATGCGTGGTATCACGATCCCTGTTATCAATTTACCACAAGCCATTGGCATGCGACCGATGGAAGTTAATGAAGATTGTAACCTTATCATCACTGAATATAATCGTACTATTCAAGCATTTTTAGTGGGTAAAATTGATCAAATCGTCAATACCAACTGGGGTAGTATTCAACCACCTCCTAAGACAGCGGGACGTCACCATTACTTAACCGCCATTACCCAAATAGAGCGAGGGAAAGTTAATAACATCGTTGAAATTATTGACGTAGAAAAAGTCCTCGCTGAAATAATTACTTACGATACAAGTATCTCAGAAGGCGTTCTAGATCACTCTATTGCAGAACATTTTCATGGTAAGCGTATCTTAATTGTAGATGACTCACCAACAGCACGAAATTTAGTAAGAGAAACCTTATCAACGGTTGGCCTTGAAATAATTGAAGCGTCCGATGGTTTACAAGCACTCAATTTATTAAAACAATGGGCAGATGAAGGCAAGAAAATCACTGATGAATTATTAATGATGATCACCGATGCCGAAATGCCTGAGATGGATGGATACAAGCTAACTTATGAAATTCGTAATGATGAGCGAATGAGTGATCTCTACATCGCACTTAATACCTCCCTTAGCGGTAGTTTTAACGATGCGATGGTCGAAAAAGTTGGTTGTAATAAATTTATTTCTAAATTCCAACCAGATAAACTCGTCGAGGTTGTTCAAGATCGTTTACGAGAAACAATGAAATAGGCCTAGTTAAAATAGACCTAGTTATTTGTCGATAGTCATTACTTACTTCGTTTGATGACTATCGTCACAGCTAAAAGCTATACCTTAGTGATATACCAAGGCGTTTTACTAGCCAAAGGTCTCGTCAAGACAGTTATCCCCTTTTTAACGTCTATGCTCATACTATTCTTTTTGTGGCCACGGCTTAACCTCAATTGTTTTGCTGTCTCTGAAAAAATGACCAACGTTTGCACCTCTTGACTAAGTTCAAAACTAAACGCATCAACTTCATCTATACACATCGACAATACTTTACCCACTTGATTGAGTGGCTGATGAGTTAATGGACGAGTGCTCAAGTTATGAAATTGAATCGGATTTACTTTCGCTGCAATCTTTTCCTTAGCAAGAATCCTCGGCTGCATAGCTACGAGGTAATGAGTCTTACCAGTCTGATTTAGGGGCGACAATTCAAGTCGCCACTGACCGGTATCGAACCAAGGTTTATCGTCGAAATCCTGTTCTATCAGCTGCCCATTAAGCTCAGTATCATTTCCATCAGTTTCAACGTAATGTTGAAACGTTTTTCCGCCAATTAAATGAGCGTGCGTATTAGAGGGAACTAACACATCCAGTGTTAAGCGGCTCCCCTGATTGTCGACAATAAATTGCCTAGATAGTGTCGTTAAAATTCCATCCTCATCCGTTCCTTGAACCACATTATATGGTGACGAACTGCTGGGTTTATTAACGAAGTGACTCAGCCACTTCGTTTTATACTCGGGCTCTGTCGTTAATATTTTATCGTGCATTAACAACAAATCATGCTCATCAAGATAGACAAGTTCGCGTGTAACTTTTTTGACCTTTGCTTTGTTACCGAAAGCGCTAAATCTAGTACTATTATATGCCGCCGTAATATCCGAACCTATTGCAGTAAACTTATCTTTTTCATATTGATAATCGAGTAATGTGGCTGCGCCATAATGGGGGCCATCGCTTAGATTTTCTTGCCACTGGGTAAAAGATTCAATAGCGTTTCCAGAAGGTAACACTAAACGCTGACCACCATCAGCAACGTTTTCACTATAACGCTTATTATTAACTGTACGTTCATTAGGCTGCTGAATTAACAACGTGTTTTTAGCAACGGTACGAATAGCATAATTAAAGCGGTAAGGTGAGTGAACATTCCCATTATATTTAGCATGATTAACGATTAACGGTACCCCTTTAAACAAGGTAAAGTGCCCGGCGTCATAATGCTGGTGATGGCTAAATATATGACCAGCTCGATACGAAATAAACGTATCGTTATCAGCCCATCCACTGCGCACAATTAGTTGGTTAACAAACCCCCGACCAAAAAGTTCCACAGGGGCTAACAAGGGTTTCATCGGGCTAAGGCGCTCCGAAGTAGTATTTATTGGTTGTTTTTTTCTACGCTGCTTAGAAGTTTGATGCTCTGGTGCCGAATAGAGTAAAGGTAACATCCAGCGATAGCCAACAAAGTAGCTCTCATGCGCGTAATGGCGACGTATTACTCGGCTAAACTCAAAAAACTCAGGTTGTTTTGTCACTTGTGCTATCAAGTCTATAACACGAGCAGTTTCATCTTTAAGATCAACTCGCGGTCCTTCGTCACCCCAGCCTTCAATTTTAAAGTCAGGGCGCGTCAAATAGATGTGCCACAAGCCAATTCGCTTAATTAACGCCAACGCCTTTTGCTGGGCCACAGGTTCAACGAGTGCATTTTTGTAAGCCGAAAGAGCTAACACCACTTCAAGCCCCCGCGAGTTAATCCAATAGTTATAGCTCTCTGGCCATACTTCCGTTGCTTCAATAGCTTGATAGACTTGCTCAAAGTGGCCTAACGCTCGGCGGTAATAATTGATTTGCTTTTGTGTCGTTTTATCCATGACAGTAGCTAGTAGAAAGGCTTGCGCACCGAGGTTTGTACGCCCATGCCATAGACCAGCAGAGTCTTGGTCTAAGAGCGTTAAGTACTCAGAGAGCATTGACTCTAACCTAAATTGGAGTTTTTGTTTGGTTTTATGGCGTATTTTTCCCGATGCCATTGAGATATCGACGCCCAGCGCAAACATCCATGCATTACCATAGAAGTTGCTATGCTGGGGCTTTAAGAACTTAAAGTTGATCAAGCTGGTTTCAAGGGCAATCTGTGATTTTGTGTTGGGTTTAATTAAGTAACAATGGAGAGCAGTTGATAAGGTTGTATTTGGACAATTTGGTTTAAAACCAAGGTTAGCTTGAGTCAAAAAGTCTACTCGCTGCTGGTAAAATAACGGACTTTCTAAACCATTCCAACCACGAAGAGGGTTTAAAAAAAGCCGAGGAAAGTCGCCACTCGACACATGATGCATGGGTGTTTTTTGATATTTTTTATCGTAGTGAATAATCACCTGATCATCACTTATCAGTGACAATCGTTGTGCAACTTTATTGACGAATGTTGAAAATGATACTTGATACTCCCTCATTCCGAAAAGTGTTAAGGCAGCCACAATACCACAGCCAATCAATAGCATCGTTAGTACTCGAAAAATTTTCATTCTATCCCTAAATGAATCACTCAATATGTTTAAATTATAAGCTATTACATATCATTCCTCTAGTCGAGTACGTAACTCTATTAGTGTGCTTTGGCAGCGGTCTCGTGCGAGTTCCCTAAAGACACTAGAATTGCATTACAAATTAACCTATAGTCACCGCATAAAAAGTTAGAGACTCAACCATGTTTAAAGATAACGCACTTCTTGCTCAGCTCAAGCAAGATATTCAACAAACTCTGCCTAAGATTGAAGGTCGTGTTAAAGCAACAGATAAAAGTTATGGCTTTCTAGAAACAGAGAAAAAGAGTTACTTCATTGCTCCGCCAATGATGAAAAAAGTCATGCACGGTGACATTATTGAAGCTCATCTTCGTGAAGATAAAGGCAAAGAACAAGCAGAACCTTTGAATTTGGTCAGCCCAGCGGTTAAGCACTTTATTGCACAGGTTTCAAAACAAAAAAATAAAATCATGTTAATGCCGCCGGCTCCTTATCGAGGCCCAGCAATTGAAACACAAACCGACTCGAACATTAACGTTACACCTGGTGATTATGTCCAAGCAACCATCATACAACACCCATTAAAACAAACAGAGCCTGCAGGTAAATTCCTAGCAAAAATTGACAACGTTATTGCAAAAGAAGATGCCATTGACACGCCGTGGTTAGTCAGCTTAGCAAAATACAATTTATTAAACCCTGAGCAGACACTCCCCACTCAATCACCAGAAGATACAGGCGAATGGCAGTTTGATGAATCAATAGCGCGTGATGATTTATCCGAACAGCTTTTTTTCACGATTGATGGCCCATCAACCAAAGACATGGATGATGCAATCAATATTTGCCAATTAGCGAATGGGCATTGGCAATTACAGGTCGCAGTAGCAGATCCAAGTGCCTATATTGCTCCTGGCAGCGGCGAGGACCAAGAGGCGGCAGCACGTGGCTATACACACTATTTACCAAAGCGTGTTATTAGCATGCTGCCAGAGTCTCTTAGTTATGATTTGTGCTCACTCGTTGAAGGAGAGAAGCGCCCTGCGGTTGTCTGTAAAATGCAAATTACCTCACGTGGTAAGTTACTGGAAAACCCGACTTTCTCACTTGCTTACATTACCTCAGCTGCAAAACTAAATTATCAGCAAGTAACAGAATACATTGATGACCAATCAACTTGGCAGCCTTCAAGCGAGTTAGGTAAAGCACTCACACAACTGAGCGAATTAGCGTTCGCTCGCAATTGTTGGCGTGCTAAAAATACACAATTATTCGACAGCCGCCCAGATTATCGTTTAGTGCTTAATGATGACTTACGGATTGAATCAGTCGATGTGCAACACCAAAGCATTGCACAAAGCATGATTGAAGAAGCGATGTTATTAGCTAATATCAGCGGTGGTCAATTGTTACAACAACAAGCCAATAAAGGTATTTTTAATACACACCCTGGCTTTGAGGCGGAAAAAGTAGTGAAACTTACCAAGCTACTCGCTGAACATGATTACACCTATCACCCACAGCACTTGCTGACAACCGCAGGGTTTTGTCAACTACAGCGGGAAATGACGTCTAGAAATGATAACTACTTGGCAGCTAGGTTACGTAAATTTCAAAATTACGCCAACATCTCACACCAGCCAGAGCCCCACCACGGTTTAGGGGTAGAACAATATGCCACTTGGACTTCACCGATCAGGAAGTATGGCGATTTACTTAATCACCGCCTATTAAAAGCAATCATTGCTGGGCAACCTGACCAGGTTACGATTAAAGCCGCACAAGCTGAATTGTTAAAACAGCAACGTGATAATCAACGCGTTGTTGAACGTGACATAAATAATTGGCTTTATATCGAATACCTAGCACATGCTGTAAGTGATGAAACCGTATTTAAAGGTGAAATATTTAACGTCAATCGCGGTGGTTGCATGGTTAAGCTTGATGAGAATGGTGCTGTTATCTTTATTCCAAGCACAACCTTTGCTAAAGATCGCAAATCAATCAAAATCGATACAGAACTTGGCACTATCAGTGTGAATGATCAAATCATCAATCGAATTACTGATAAAGTGACAATTGTGATTACCAACGGAAATAAAGACAAACTTAGCCTAACGGGTAAAATTACTTAAAATAAACTTGATCGATGCGATTCAGTCAACCAAGCTTATATGATGAATCGCAACGGATTAAGTTATGCACGATCATATTAATGACCTTGTTGATGACCAAGAGTGGCAAAGTGGTCATCTTGCACAGCAGCCTAACGCTAAACACCTGTTGACTGAAAGAGCAGCCACGCACCAACCAATGCAGGGCTTTTCGTTGAGTGAAGGAGATTTTTCTCATATTAATTTAGTTAATCGGGCATCAAAAACAGGGTATGAACTGACAAACGCTGACTGCTATCATGCTGATTTCAGCTACTCACATTGCTTTAAACTCGACTTTTCAGGGAGTTCGCTGATGAAAGCGAACTTTCGCAGAGCTAATCTCCACTGTGCAAATCTCACCAACTGTAACCTTTTAGGCACTAATTTTCAGGGTGCAAAGCTTGAGCATGTCATTTGGGGTGACAAGGTCATCCAAGAACAACAAGCAGCTCAAAGTAAAGACTTAGCTGAACAACTCGATTATTATCAACAAGCAGAAGAGATCTATAGAAACTTACGTTTAGTGTCAGAAAAGCAGGGTCTGTTCGAAGTGGCAGGATCTTTTTTCCAACGCGAAATGGTAATGCGGCGCAAGCAATTACCTCGTCTATCATTACAACGCTTTATCTCAAAGATAGTCGATTTGTTTTGTGGTTATGGTGAGCAGCCGATCCGCGTTGTTAGTTTCACTTGGGCCGTTATTATTATTTTCTCGATTCTCTTCTTTTTCACTGGGCTTGATTACGACCAACAAAAAATTGTCTTCGATCCTAATGCCTCCTTGCGCCAAAACGTCAATGACTTCATTAGTTGCGGTTACTTTAGCATTGTGACCTTTACCACCTTAGGTTATGGAGATATTGCCCCGACAGGATTTTCTCGAATTCTCGCAGCCATAGAAGCATTATTTGGTAGCTTTACCCTCGCCCTCTTTGTAGTGGTGTTCGTAAAAAAAATGACCCGCTAATTAGTTTAGCGAGTCATTAGTTGTTTAATATTGAGTCTGTTAAACGTGTGTTATTTAAAACAACTCTATACCGTCATCCTCTTCAACCAGTTCACTGGTGGAAGAAGTCGATGATGTTTTTTTATCGATACGCTGTTTACGTTTAGGTCTATGTCCGTCATCCCAATGAGCATCGCTGATATTGAACTGATCTAAAATACTTCTCAGTGACTGCGACAATGCCACTAGATCATTGGAAGACAGCTCCTGCTCTTTAGAGCTTTCTAATACCTCACTGTTCAAGATAACCATACTATCGATTTCTTGTTGTGCTTGCATAGAGACTTGTTGTTGCACTTGAGACGAGCTTTTAATGCGGTCTGACAACGCATTTATCGAACGAATTGAGTTTGAAATAGTTTCAATCTGATTTGATGACTCAGTGGAAAGCTCCAACGACTCTTGCGATGAATTTAGCCCTGTTTGCATTGAATTATACGCATTATCTGTACTTTGTGAGATACGAGTGACAATGTCTCGTACTTCTTTAGTTGAAGAGGCGGTTCGTTCAGCCAGAGTGCGAACTTCATCAGCTACCACAGCAAAACCTCGCCCCTGTTCACCAGCACGCGCAGCTTCAATTGCAGCGTTTAACGCTAATAAGTTTGTTTGTTCAGCGATAGAATTAATCACGTTGATAATCGAGTTAATCTCTTCACTATCTTTTTTCAGTACGTCTATCTGTTCAGCCGCTTGAATTAACTGTTCGCGTAACAGCTCTACACTTTGCTTAGTTTTAACCGACGTTTCATCAGCGATGCTCGCCGATTGACCTGACACTTCAGCCTCACTCATTAGCGACTCTAAATCACTAAATAAATCATCGGATGCGCCTTGGACTTGAGTTAATGCTTGATGGATGTTTTGGCCCATCATTTCTTGCATTGTCGCTCGTTGCATCATTGTATTATATGAATTACTTAACTCTTCAGACATCGGGTGCAAGCGTGCAGAAGAGGCATATAGCCCTTTAAGTAAATTATTCATCTGCTTGGTTTTATGGTTTAGGACTTGAAAAACCATCTCAAAAACTCCAGCATCTTTAACATCAATAGAGGTTGTGACATCGATTTTTTCATGTTGAGAAATTTTTTCAGTATGGCTCATTAAGTTGCTCATGCCACGATACAACAATCGCCATGCTTGAACACAGATAATCGCATTAGATAATAATAACAAACAGACTATGGCAGTAAATTTACTTATCGAAATATCAAAGAAGTAAGCCATTAAAGCCAAGCCAACAACTTGAATCAATATAGGAATGGCAAGAATAAAAACCAATGGCTTAGAAAAAGAGCCATTTGAGTCGCCTAAGTGCCTAATCGAATTGTCCATAAACAATATTTCCTTAAACTAAAACTAGAATCATACGTTTTTTTCATTTTTTAACAATGATATAAATCATTTATAGCTAAACTCAGCCATTGTAATAAAAATTTCATTAGAATTATTCAAGACCAAAGGATATCATTATATATATACGAAAAAACATATATGCAATGATATGACCCTACTCTCTTTTTATAAAGCCTTAGCTGATGACACACGCCTTAAAACACTGCTGTTATTAAGCGCCGAACAAGAACTGTGTGTTTGTGAACTGATGGTTGCTCTTAACCTCTCCCAACCTAAAATATCACGACACCTTGCATTATTAAAAGAAGCTAACCTTGTTCATAGTCGTCGTCAAGGGACATGGGTCTTTTACTCGCTAAGCGCTTCATTAGAGCCTTGGCAGCAACAACTCCTATCATCAAAATTAGACCACAACCTAGCAGTTATCAATGACAATTTAATGACACTCAACGCGATGGGCGATCGTCCAGAACGAATCACCACTTGCTGTGTATAACACCAATTGAATTAACTGACAATTCAGAGAAATAAAATGAAAATTAATATCGGTATTAATGGCTTTGGCCGAATGGGAAGATTAGCTTTTCGTGTTTTATGGCAACAACCCAATATAAACATTATTCATGTAAACGACCCAGCAGGCGACGCAGCAACACTGGCTCATTTACTCAACTACGATTCTGTGCATAGTCAGTGGCAACATGAAGCGAATGATTGCGCAACAGGGTTTCAGATAGATAACAAATTGGTCAACGTTAGCCAGAACAGAGAAGTTAATGAGACTGACTGGTCTCAATGTGACGTGGTTATTGAAGCCTCAGGTAAATTCAAAACACCTGAGTCGCTGAAACCTTACCTAACGCAAGGTGTGAAACGTGTGGTTGTCAGTGCACCAGTCAAAGCTGATGGTTGTTTAGATATTGTAATGGGGGTTAATCACCAGCTCTATGATCCCACAAAGCATCAAATAGTCAGTGCAGCATCATGTACCACTAACTGCATCGCCCCTGTTATAAAAGTGCTACAGCAACATATTGGTATTAAGCACGGTTCATTTACGACAGTCCACGATATTACCAATACACAAACGATCATCGATGCACCACACAAAGACCTTCGTAGAGCTCGAGCGTGCGGTATGAGCTTAATTCCGACAACAACGGGGTCTGCAACAGCCATTGGCCATATCTTTCCAGAGCTGCAAGGTAAACTAAACGGTCACGCGATACGCGTGCCACTAACCAACGCGTCTATCACAGACTGTGTTTTTGAAATGAGTAGAGACACTACAGCTCAAGAGGTCAATGATTTACTTGAAAACGCAGCAAACAGCGAGCTAAAAGGTGTTTTGGGCTTTGAAAAGAAACCTTTAGTTTCAATAGACTATCGTACTAATTCACACTCAACTGTAGTTGATGCCTTATCAACAGTGGTTACCTGTAATAGCCAAGTAAAACTGTATTTGTGGTATGACAATGAGTGGGGCTATGCCAACCGCTTAGCTGAGCTAGCGCTAATGGTTGCAACGCAGGAATAATAGCAAGTGGCTACTAACCTATTACAACAATACCGATTAATTACCGCCAATTACTGGACCTTTACAGTCACCGATGGTGCACTGCGGATGTTGGTGGTTCTCTATTTTTCTCAGCTCGGCTATAGCGCACTTGAAGTCGCGATGCTCTTTATTTTCTACGAGTTTTTCGGAGTGGTTACCAATTTAGTGGCTGGCTATCTCGGTGCAAAGCTTGGTTTAAATAACATAATGAACACTGGCTTGTTATTGCAAATCATTGCGCTGGGCGCGTTACTTGTTCCCGAACACTATCTCAGCGTTGTTTGGGTAATGACAGCACAGGCACTAAGCGGTATCGCTAAAGACCTTAATAAGATGAGTGCAAAGAGCTCAATTAAAATGTTGGTTAATCAAGGACAAGATAGCCAACTGTTTAAGTGGGTTGCTATTCTCACTGGCTCTAAGAATGCGCTTAAAGGGGCCGGCTTTTTCATTGGTGCTTTCTTACTCTCGGTAAGCTCTTTTCAAACCGCTATTCTAATCATGTTAATTGCACTGGTTATTACTTGGTTAGTAAGTATTAACTTTTTAGCGAAAGATTTGGGGAAAAGTAAGGCTAAGGTTAAGTTCACTCGCCTATTTTCAAGCAGTAGCTCGATAAACAAACTCGCCTTTGCTCGCTTATTTTTATTTGCTGCTAGAGACGTTTGGTTTGTCGTTGCCCTTCCTGTTTATTTAAGCGTGGAACTACAATGGGATCATTATCAAATTGGCAGTTTTATGGCACTGTGGATAATCGCGTATGGCTTTGTACAATCCACAACACCGAGCTTATTAAAGCGACCACAGCTTAGCAAATTTCAAAATGTTAGTTTCTGGGGCTTTTGTTTAACCACAACGCCATTTCTAATCTATGGCGCGTTTCAAACGGCTTTATCGCCTGCGATAATTATCACTTGCGGCTTATTTATATTTGGCGTGTTATTTGCGATAAATTCTTCGCTTCATAGTTTCTTAATCATTCACTTTGCAGATAGCGATAGCGTGTCATTAGATGTTGGCTTCTATTATATGGCCAATGCAAGCGGCCGTCTGCTCGGCACAATTTTGTCAGGATACTTATATACTCAATTTGGCTTAATGATCTGCTTAATAGCTTCGGGGACGATGTTGGCTCTGGCTGCAGTCACCGCAACGCAATTACCGCGGGTAGCGATATCAAAACAAACGCAATAGTACAGCGGCATAAAAAGTTCAATGGCTCACTTAATCATTAGGGTAATAAACTAAGTGAGTCATTGGACTTATTAATACGAACCGTCGACCACTCATAGAAAAATACTAGCTAAATCATTTTCAACCGTATATTCATTGTAATCAACAAATTCACGGCGCAATCGTTGCTTCTCTTTTACCATCTCGATTTCGCGCCATTTACGTTTAGACTGTTTCGCTTTGCGTTTAACTCGTTGTGGCTGCTCTTCTAATTCCATTTGATGTTGATAATTATCATAAAAATCTAGTGCTTTCATCATTACTTTCCTTTTCTTAGTCAACAGATTTATCTCAGTAGTCTAGTTATTGGCTTATAGTTAACTACATGTCAGCGCAATAAATGAACACGCAACAAATTAAGCGAGTTAGATGACAATGAAATGACAAGCTAGTGACAAACACATTAATAAATACACATTGAATCAATAACAAAGAAATTATCTGTAACACAAAAACCATATCAATTAACCATTAGCATGTTATGATCTTTTTAAGTGATAAAACCGTTAGCCTTAACAGGAGGTGTAATGAGTTACTCTTTATACTTAGCACATGTCAACGACACTCATTCACACTTTGAGCCCTCATTAGTGCATTTCAAACTCAACTATAAGGGTATTTGCTATCGCATAGATGCGCATTGTGGTGGCTATGCTAAAGTGGCTAATGCACTGAACCTACAACGCGAACAAGCACAACAACAAAACATTCCGTCATTATTCCTTCATGCGGGAGACAGCTTTCAAGGCAGCCTTTACTTTAGTCAATACAAAGGAAAAGCCAACTCGGTGTTACTGAATTTACTGGCACCGGATGCAATGACCATCGGTAATCATGAATTCGATCTGGGTAACAGTCCTATATCCCAATTTATCGGTGAAGTAGAATTTCCTATCTTAGCCGGCAACATGGATCTAGCGCAGGAGAGCCAAAGTAAACCACACCCATTATCTCCTCATAAAAATTTGTACCATTATGATAATCAGCGAAAAATAGCTCAATACATCACCAAGCCACTCTTTGATAAGCAGTTGGCTATTTTTGGTATCACATTAGATCAAATGGCCAAAATAGGCTGCCCTGATCATGATTGCCTCTTTCTTAACGCTATCGAAACGTGTAGAGCTACCGTTGAGCACATTAAAAGGCAAGGGATAAATCACATCATCGTGTTAAGTCACCTCGGCTATCAAGGTGACTTACAACTCGCTGAAGCGGTGTCAGATATAAGTGTCATTGTTGGCGGGCACTCACATACCCTCACTGGAGATTTCAGTGCCATTGACATTGAGTCAACAGGCATAAAGCAACAGTTTGTAAATAATTGCCTTATTTTACAAGCTGGTAAACATGCTGAAAGTATGGGCTTATCCAAGCTCACTTTTAACGCTCGTGGCCGCGTAGAAAAACAGGAAGGAGGTATTTCACTTCTTATCGACAAACACTGGCAGGCCTATGACAAACATGACGAACCAGCACCACAACAAGCGAAACGCTACATACAGCAGTTTATCGATAATAGCGCTCTTTTTACGGTCGTTGCTCCCTGTAAAAAGATAAAAACACTTATTAACCAACAGTACCGACCTGCTATTGATGCGATGCGTCACCGTATCATTACCCACCTCGACGCGCCTCTTCATCATACCCGCTTGCCAACCGAAGATTATCCTCTTGGTAGCGAAATAGCTCCACTAGTCAGCCAAGGGTTTTACTTGGCCGGACAAAAAGACCGTGAAATAGACTTTGCTCTTCATAATGCCGGTGGTGTTCGAGTATCTCTTAAAAGTGGCCCACTAACCCAAGCTGAAATATGCGGCCGGTTATTGCCTTTTGAAATCCAAATCATCAGTTACGTGATTAAAGGTCATGATTTACGTTTAGCGCTTGAAGGTGCAATAAATAATGCGACAAATAACGGTGTTACAGGGACTGGTGATGGTAGCTACCCATATTGTTATCACTTGCGATTTGAATATGATGCCGAACAATCCGAAGGTCACCGTATCACCCGTCTAGAAATTAAAAAGAATGGCAAGTGGCTCGCTGTTGTAGCAGATGCAACGTATCGTGGTATCTCATCAGCTTATACAATCGCAGGCAAGGAAGGTTATGATAACTTACTCAATAGTTGGGATCATTTCGAGCACCCTCAAACAATGAGCAGCTCCTTTGTCGAATTCGCCCAAGCCTTTTAAAAATTTCTTACATTTAATTGTATGAAAAAGCGTTACCTCTCATCGATTTATGCTATTTTAATTCTGATTATACAATAACTATTTTTTAGCCAAGGAATTAAGTATGTTTAAACTATTACTCCCGCTCGCTTTAACAGCTTCAGTCGTCTCAGGCCAAGTACACGCTGATGACTTTAGCGATAAAGTTAAACAAGCAATGAAATCTGAACTTCGAACTGAAAAAGAAGTAAATCGCGATAGAAACCGCAAACCAGTTCAGACATTAGAGTTTTTTGGTATCAAAGAAGACATGCGCGTACTTGAGTTAATCCCAGGTGGTGGTTGGTACACTAAATTATTAGCACCTGCACTGCGTGATAAAGGCCAATATTATGCTGCGCTAGGTACATCGAGAATTGAGAAAAACTTACTAGGCAAAGGCGATTTTGATAAAGCCAAAGTCGTTAGTAAAGACACATCAATGAAATACAACCGTGATATTGGCGGCTATGAAATAGGGAAAATCAATTTTGATTTGAAGAACCTTGATGCTGTTTTAACGTTCCGTAACTACCATAACTTTGGAGAAGAAGGTCGTCATAAAATGAACCAAGCGGCCTTTAAGGCGCTCAAGCCAGGTGGTGTATACGGTGTAATCGATCATACTCGTCGCCATATGCAAAAGAAAAATGACGAAAATGGCCGTCGTTTTGACCCTGTACTAGCGATAAAAGAGATCCAGCAGGCAGGTTTTGAATTAGTAGATTACTCAACGCTGCATTACCGCGCTGACGATGAACTGCGCTATGAAGTTGGCCGTAAAACCGTTACAGGAAATACGGACCGTTTTACATTACTGTTTAAAAAACCTAGTAAATAAAACTCTCTACAAACAAAAAAGGTGCTTTAAAGCACCTTTTTTTATTGTATACGTCTAATGATTAATCAACCGTTAACGACATCGGGGTGTAGCGGATACCATGGCGAATTTGTAGCTCATCAGTACAAGTAAAGCCCCAACGTTGATATACCGGTAGTGCATAAGACGTAGAATTTAACGTGAAGGTTCCATTGTTACCCGACTCAACACTTTGTGTGTAAATACTTTCCCATAGCTGTTTGGCAATACCCTTTTTATGATAATTTTTATCAACAAATAAATGAAACATGTGACTGTTATCTTTAATCGCGATCACACCAATAATTTCATTATTAGCCTGCGCCACAAGATAATTAAAGCCTTGATCCATGTACTCACGAATCGCACGTTCAGTAACGGTATTAAGAAAGAAATTTAGCCCGTCACCATCAAAATCCTCATTTAATAACAGCTTTGCATTACGCGTAATGAGATAGCTTATCTCGGCACAATCAGCTCTTTGCGCTTGTCTAATCACTAGTGGCTGCACAACTGTCTCCTTTCAAATTTGTTCAAGTATTATCCATACTAATACCCAATGCACAGAAATACCAATACTTTATTAAACTAAAGTATGACAAAAAAGGGCCTTGTTAGTTTTACTAACAAAGCCCTTATAACCTAAACCAACATTGTAACTACACTAGAGCTGACGCGATGCCATCACTTTATTAAAAGTATTAAACATTTCTGTCATTTTCTCCGCTGGCAGATTATTACCTTTAGCATCAAGAATACTCAATAGGCTAACATCACCTTGCTTACTTAGACGAACTTGATATTTACTGCCTTTCTCAAGCTCAATTGGTACTAAGACATCATCACTTGAGAATAACCCAGTCCAGAAACCAACATCCATTTCATCAAAAGTAGTGAAGTAAGCATTTAACGTTTTGTCACGATCTTCAACTTCAAACCCAAGCTTAGGTAACACAGTTGCTAACTTCTCCCATGCTTGCTCAAACTCAGCATGTAGTTCATAAACCGTGTGTTGCTCAGAGTCGATTGCTAACTTAATTTTAATACCATCTTTGGCCTTAATGCGGTTAGCTATTGCTTGTTTATTATGCTCGCTTGCCACGTGTGATAAAAACTGATTTAGCATACGTGCTTCATAACGACGTTTAGCAAAGTCGGTGAGTTCTTTTGCTAGCCCCAACTCTTGATGTTCAACCAAGGCAACTTTAACGACAGCTTTATGGCCTTGTTCTTCAACAGCAATTGAAAATTGGTACTGCTGAGCTAAACTATGATCATCATCAAGACCGAAAATTGCTTTAAAAAATGGGTCTGAATCGATTAAACGTGTTGTCAGGCTTTGTCCCTCAAGTTCGATGCCAACACCATAACCTAAATCATCAATAAACAAATTCAGCTTTTGCCATAAATCGTTTCGAAACTTATCAGCCGCCATGAAAGACTCAAAATAAACTTCAACCTGTTTATTGTTGTCACTCACTAATGAATTCGGTGCAACGGGCATAATTAATGCTGGTGCACGAATATCGAGTTCAGGGCCCATTAACTGACCTGCACTCTCACCTAATCTAGGGATTGTAAACTTATCTGTCACTTTTAGAGGTGTTAAGTTTTCAGGAACCGTAATAGCTTGTTGTTGCTTTTCGTTAAGAAATTCAAAATTACCACTCGCTTGATGGCGCTCTGAAAAACTACTACAACCACTTAATGCGATACCGCCACATAAGGCAATACAAAGCTTTCTCATTTGTTCTCCGTTTTTATAATACATCGGCTTGCTTTAAAGCTGTTAATAACTGCGCATGGTATTGCGGTGCGAGTTCAACTAAAGGCAAGCGTAACTGACCATCATTAATTAACTTCATTTGCGCTAAACACCATTTAACAGGAATAGGGTTTGCTTCAACAAATAAATTATCATGTAAAGGTTGTAACTGAGCATTAATTGCACTCGCTTGTTCACGTTGGCCCGCAAGCGCGTAACGACACATGTCACTCATCAGCTTAGGTGCAATATTATTTGTCACAGAAATAACCCCGTTCCCTCCTTGTAACATGAACTCCATACCGGTGGCATCATCGCCACTGAACAGTAAAAAGTCATCATCACAAAGTGCTTTGATTTCAGTTAAGCGGGATAAGTTCCCCGTGGCTTCCTTTATCCCAACAATATTTTTTATTTTTGCTAATTCAGCAACCGTTTCAGGTAACAAGTCACAACATGTTCGCCCAGGAACGTTATAAAGAATTTGCGGGATATCAGTCGCAGCAGCAACAGCTTGATAGTGTTTATATAAACCTTGTTGAGGTGGCTTATTATAATACGGTGTAACGCCTAGCATACCTGACACACCAGTACCGTTAAGTAAGTGGGTTAACTCAATAGCTTCGGCGGTTGAATTTGAGCCATTACCGCCTATCACGGGTACACGGCCCGCAACAAAAGAGACAATATGCTTGACCACATCAGTATGCTCAGCCATTGATAACGTCGTTGACTCACCAGTTGTACCGACAGCGACTATACCATCGGTCCCTTGTTCAATATGAAAATCGACTAACTGTTCTAAGTTTTGATAGTCAATTTCGCCGTTCCCTTTTAAGGGTGTTACTAATGCAACAATACTGCCTGAAAACATCACTCAAATTCCTTCAAAAATACTGGTGAGCTATGGTACGTACCGTAGGTAATAAACTCAAGGATTTAATCGCCTTATGCCTAATATATGCTAAAATCCCAGCAATTTTTTGTGACTACACTTCCTAATAAGTCGTCACTTACTCATCGGATAGAAGGAAAAGCATGGCGAATTTCTTAGTTGTTACCGCCATGGGCACTGATCGCCCAGGTATTGTCAACGAACTCACCAAGATAGTTACTCAGACTAATTGTAATATTGTAGACAGTCGTTTAGCTGTCTTTGGGAATGAGTTTACTTTAATCCTACTCCTTAGCGGTGAATGGAATGCTATCACTCGCTTTGAAGCCGACCTTTCTGTCCGTAGTGCACAACTTGAATTGGTTACATTAATGAAGCGTACTAGTGAGCACAAGCTCATCAATTATTCAGGGCAAGTCTCTGTTAAACTTGATGGTGAAGATGCCCCTGGGTGTATTGGGCAATTCACTGAATACCTCGCTTCTCGCAGTATTGACCTATCAAGTTTTCGCACTAAAGCAAAGAGTGGCTATCAGCAAATTGAAATGTTAATTAATATCACCGATGAAGCTGATTATGCTGACTTACAAGAACACTTTGAACAATTAGCTGAACAGTTAAAGCTTTCTATTCGATTTGAACACTTAGAGCAGCACTAAATTTAGAGCGATTTTTAAAACTCGTATATTAAAACACTGAGCTAAATACTTAGCTTAGGATGACTGATAAAAGGCCTCACCATGAGCACATTAGAAATCGGTGCACCGGCACCACAATTTACGTTATTAGACCAAAACAGTAACAGTGTCTCGCTAAGCGATTTTAGCGGAAAAAAAGTCTTAGTTTATTTTTACCCTCGCGCCTCAACTCCAGGCTGCACTGTACAAGCTTGTGCATTAAGAGACTCCAAAGCCGAATTAGAAAAGTTAAATGTGGTTGTTTT
The DNA here is from genome assembly GCF_030689115.1 of Psychrobium sp. 1_MG-2023. Classification (NCBI taxonomy): domain Bacteria; kingdom Pseudomonadati; phylum Pseudomonadota; class Gammaproteobacteria; order Alteromonadales; family Shewanellaceae; genus Psychrobium; species Psychrobium sp. 1_MG-2023. The sequence goes on from NZ_JAUYVJ010000032.1 coordinate 20,032, forward strand.
AGGCTTAAGCCCTGACACACCTAAGAAGCTGACTAACTTCACTAATAAACAAGAGCTTAACTTCACCTTATTAGCCGATGAGGACCACGGTGTTTGTGAAGCCTATGGCGTTTGGCAATTAAAGAAGTTTATGGGCCGTGAGAACATGGGTGTTGTAAGAACTTCATTCTTAGTCGATGAGCAAGGTAACCTTGAGCATATCTTTAATAAATTTAAAACTAAAGATCACCATGAAGTGGTATTAAATTACCTTCAACAAGCTTAATCAGAAACCAATAAAAAATGCCGCGTCATCAATGTGACGCGGCATTTTTGTTTGTAGTAAACTACCGTTAAAGCTTATCAATTTCTTGTGACAAGTGAAATTCAGAAGAAGTCACGTAACGCTCAACATTTCTCAGGCGTAACTCTAATTGCCTAAATTGAGTCTTCACATCACGAAACGCCTCTTTCGGCGGTTGTCCCGGTTGCCATACCTTAGACTTGATAGAGACTTTGTGATCTAAACCACCATGTTCATCAACGCCTTCGGCTGGTTTATCATCTAACATGAACCATGCGGCAATATACATCAAGAAGATAAAGCCAGAGCCACCTAAAAAGAACGCCGAAGCCACACCAACACGGACTAACCAAGTTTCTACACCAAAGCGTTCTGCTAAACCAGCACAGACGCCGCCAATTTTAGCTTGTTCAGAAATTCGATATAACTCATTGGAACGTTCTATTTTGCTCATTGTTTATTTCTCCACTCAGGTGCCTCAGCATCTAATATAGACTCTAAGGTAGAGATACGCATTGCCATCGCTTCTGCTTGCTGGCCTAAATCCGTTAGTTCTTGATATTCCTCATCCGATAAGCCTTGGCTTACCTGACGGCGACTACGGTAATGTAAAAACAACCAAATCGGTGCCACAAAAATTAAAAACAGCGCGATTGGCACGATAAATACAGCTACTACTCCATGGTCCATCATCAGCTCCTTAATTATTTAGATTTACTCATCTTTTTCTTTAATGCTTCAAGCTCATCACTGATTGCATCTTGCGCTTCAAGTTCAGCAAACTCATCATTTAATGAACGTGCACCTAAGTCCTGCGCTTCAACCTGAGACTCAAGATCTTCAACACGACGCTCATATTGGTCAAATTTATCCATTGAATCTTGAATTCGACTAGTATCTAACTGCTTTTTCACTTGTAAACGTGAAGAAGCGGTTTCAGTGCGCATCACCATCGCTTTTTGGCGTGCTCTTGCTTCATCAAGTTTTGATTGAAGCTGTTCAACTTCATTTTTCAATAGTGCTAGTTGCTCTTCAATTAACACCATATCATCACTCAGTGTTTTAACCAGCTCAGCACTTTTCTGCTTTTCAATTAACGCCCCACGCGCTAAATCTTCACGCTCTTTACTTAAAGCTAACTCAGCCTTACTTTGCCACTCAGTTTCCTGATTCATGGCACGAGTAATACGACGTTGCAGCTCTTTCTTTTGCGCGATTAGGCTAGCTGAATTTGAGCGTACTTCGACTAAGGTGTCTTCCATTTCTTGGATGATTAAGCGAACCATCTTTTTTGGATCTTCCGCTTTATCTAATAATGACGTAATATTTGAATTTACAATATCTGCAAAACGACTAAAAATTCCCATAGTTTGTAACCTCTATAATTTAACTAACTGCACTCATACATTCACGAACAGTGCCAACATTGAACAAAAACAGTAAGCCATTGATAAAAATAAATAAAATATAAACCTTGTTTGCTCTTGTTTTTATTTCCAATTATTTGTTAGACTAAATTTTAGTTAAATACACCAATATAAAGTATAAAGATGAGTAGATTTACCAAAAAAGATAATTTGATTGGCCAAGCGTCCAGCTTTCTCGAAGTATTAGACCATGTTTCATTAGCCGCCCCCATTGAAAAGCCCGTCTTAATCATTGGTGAACGCGGCACAGGTAAAGAGTTAATTGCAGAACGCATCCACTTCTTATCAAAGCGTTGGGAACAATCTTATCTAAAACTAAACTGTGCAACTCTTGCAGAAAGCGTCTTAGAAAGTGAATTATTCGGTCATGAGTCAGGCTCATTCACAGGGGCAAGCAAACGCCATGAAGGTCGTTTTGAACGTGCAAATGGCGGCACACTATTTCTTGATGAGCTAGCGAACACATCATTACAAGTCCAAGAGAAGCTGCTCAATGTCATTGAATATGGGCAATTTGAACGTGTCGGTGGCTCAAGACCCGTAAAAACAGATGTTCGCCTTATTTGTGCAACCAATGAAGACTTACCAACTCTTGTCGAGCAAGGAACGTTTCGTGCTGATTTACTCGACCGTCTAGCGTTTGACGTTATTACCCTACCGCCACTGCGCCACCGTCAAGAAGATATCCTAGTGTTAGCAGAGAGCTTCGCTATCAATATGGCCCGACAGTTAGAGCTAGAATATTTTGGCGGTTTTGGTTCAAAGGCCAAGCAGATTTTAACCAGCTATGATTGGCCAGGTAATGTTCGAGAATTAAAAAATGTAGTAGAACGCTCTCTGTATCGTCACGATAACGCAGCCCTACCCCTACAAAAGATTCTCTTAGACCCTTTCGAGTCACCTTACCGTCCAACTCAGTCAATTGCGTCAAGCGTGCGAGCGCAGCCACCAGCATCAGCACAGGTACCTTTATCAACAGAGAATGTAGCATCACAAACTCAATCAACCGCGACTAATGCAGAGTCACCAGTTAAACACAGCTTTCCACTTGATTTTAAGCAAACCTCAGAAAGTTATGAGATTGAAATGATCAAACAAGCCCTCACTAGTGCACAATTTAGCCAGAAAAAAGCAGCAGAGCAATTGGGTGTAACCTACCATCAATTACGTGGATTGCTAAAAAAGTATAATTTACTTGATTCAAGCAACATTTAATCCGCCAAAACTCATTATTTTATTGATGTTAAACGGTCATGGCGTTACATTATCTGTATTAGTAGAAACCCATATATTGCCATGATAAATTGGTTTAAAAAGAATTTTAAAATGAGTTTGTTACCAGTCATCCTAATGATGACTGCGTGCAATCCGAACTTTGATGGTACCGCGCACTTAACTCCGGGGGTGGTCTATTGCTCTGAGGGCGATCCAACCACGTTTAATCCGCAATTAACCACCAGCGGTACCACAACAGATGCCACATCTTATCAACTGTATAATAGGCTAGTGGAATACGATCCTGAGCTGGGCGTCATTCAGCCTGGGCTTGCCCACCTTTGGCATATTAACGAGAATGGTAAAATTTATACCTTTTATTTAAGAAAGGGGGTTAAATTTCATCAAAATCATGGCTTCACACCCTCGCGAGAGTTTAATGCTGATGATGTGCTATTTAGTTTTAATCGAATCATTGAACTTTCACACCCATACCACCATATATCAGGAGGCTTATATCCGTTCTTTGAGAGTGTAGGTTTTGGTCAATTAATTGATAAAATAACAAAGGTGAATGACCATATGGTCACCATTCACCTCAAAGAGAAAGACAGTTCTTTTTTGGCCAATCTGGCAGCTAACTTTGCCGTAGTATTATCTCAAGAGTATGGTGATTTTCTGCTTGAAAAAAATCAACCACAATTAATAGATAGCCAACCTATTGGCACGGGGCCTTTCGTTTTAGACTCATACTTTCAAAGCAATCATATTCGCTATAAACCCAACCCACACTACTGGGACGGTCCGCCGAAGATAGAACAGCTTGTTTACGATATTACGCCCAACAGTACTAGCCGTATTGCTAAGCTAATGACGGGGGATTGTGATGTTTCTGCACTGCCCCAGTCTAGTGAGTTAGATGTCCTGCGAAGCAACATTAAATTGGAATTGCAGATACAAACAGGTTTTAATGTGGCCTATTGGGCTTTTAATACAGAGCGTGCACCGTTTGATAATATATTAGTGCGCAAAGCACTGGCCCACGCCATTAATAAGAAAGCCATCGTCGAAGCTGTTTATTATGGCAGCGCGACGATAGCAGACAGTATCTTACCACCACTATCATGGGCCTATAATGAACAATTAACCACTTATCATTATAACCCTGAACGCGCCAGGCAGTTGCTTGAACAGGCTGGCTATGGTGACGGTTTCACCATGGATCTTTGGGCTGCACCAGTACAACGAATTTATAACCCAAACGCGATAAAAACTGCAGAGTTGCTTCAAGGGCAATTAGCCAAAGTAGGAATCAAAGTTAATATTATCAGCTATGGCTGGAGCGTCTTCATTCAAAAGCTTAACAGTTTTGATTATGATTCAGTATTACTTGGTTGGACCGCAGATAATGCTGACCCAGATAACTTCTTTCGTCCGTTGTTTAGCTGTGCTGCGATAAACTCTGGAGGCAACCGCTCGAACTGGTGCCGACCAACGTTTGATGACATCGTTTCGCAAGCAATTGCCGAAACAGATCAAGCTAAACGAGTTCCTTTGTATCATCAGGCACAGCAAAAACTCAATCAAACATTACCATTAATTCCAATTGCTCATGCATTACGCTTTCAGGTGAAGCACCGCACTATTAAGGGAATGCCATTAAACCCTTATGGTGGCGTTTCTTTTGCAAAAACCTACCGTAAAAAAGCTCAACAACAGGAGCAAAAATAACCATGTGGTTTTATATTGTTCGGCGTTTTAACCTGTTTGTTTTGACCGTGGCAGTGCTCTATTTTTTAGTGTTCTTAATGATTAATGCTATGCCTGGAGAGTTAGCGACGAATATTAGCGGACACGTTAACCCTTCGGTTGAACAACACGAACAATTAGTTCAGCAATATCAGCTTGATAAGAATTGGTTTAATCAATATATCTCATTTATCAATCAACGTATTCATGGTGATTTTGGCTTATCATTTACGACTGCTCAACCGATATTTGATGAGATGCTCAAAGTCTTGCCTGCCACTATTGAGCTATGTTTTTACGCGCTCCTTGTTGCCCTTTGCCTTGGTTTGCCAATGGGGATTTTAGGTGCAGTCAGATACCGCAAGTTCAGTGACCATACCGTTTTAGGCATTAGTTTAATCGGTTATTCAATTCCTGTTTTTTGGCTGGCGATGTTGGCAATTATGTATTTTGGCTTAAAACTGCAATGGTTACCTGTTGCAGGTCGCTTAAATTTACTTTACCAAGTTGACGCAATTACTGGCTTTACATTTATTGATATTTTACTTTCAGACATTGAAAACAAGCGACTCGCATTGCGCGACGCCTTCTCTCACCTGTTAATGCCAGCACTTACCTTAGCGCTACTTCCAACCACAGTGGTTGCTAGGATCATGCGCACAGCAATGCTCGAAGAGCTCAATGCAAACTACATCAAAGCATCTCAAGCTCGTGGCCTATCCCCAGCCACCATTATTTTTCGTCATGCTTTACCCAATGCTATTCAGCCTGTGCTCGCTCAGGTCAGTTTACAATTAAGCACCATACTTACCAGTGCTATGGTTATCGAAGTTATCTTCTCATGGCCGGGTATTGGTAACTGGTTGATGGATGCTATTTATCAACGTGACTACCCTGTAATTAGCGCAGGAATTTTAGTCTGTGCAGGCTTTATTATTTTGGTATCAGTACTCAGTGATATATTTTTGATTGCAACAACACCACAACGCAGGAGTGCAGTTTATGGCTCGAGCTAGCAGTATTTATCAAGAGGAAGTGATCCCGTCACCTCTGCGACAAATATGGCTTAACTTTATGAGCTATCCTGTAGCGCAACTTGGCTTGTGGACATTTTTATTGTTCTTGTTTATTGCCATCTTTGCACCATTTTTGGCTCCTTATCCACCTGATTACCAACATACAAATGCACTATTGTCACCACCTTCGTGGCATCCCGATGGCAATATTGCCTATTTTTTTGGTACCGACGATCTTGGCCGAGATATTTTCTCAAACCTGTTACATGGTGTTAGAACAACATTTGGCTCCAGCCTAATTGTCACTATATTTGCTGCCATTTTTGGTATCGCACTTGGGGTTTTCTCAGGTATGTCTCGTGGCTTAAAGTCGAGCATTTTAAATCACGTGCTCGATGCAACATTAGCGATTCCATCACTGCTATTAGCCATCGTACTCGTAGCAATTAGTGGGCAAAGTTTAATCAATGTTATGATCGCTGTAGGTATCGCTTTAATGCCTCAGTTTATGCGTGCAACCCACACCGCTGTGCATCATGAATTATCCCGCGAATATGTCATCGCGGCGAAGCTTGATGGCGCCAATCAATTTCAGATATTTTATAATGTGATATTACCAAATATTTTAGACGCACTAATCGTGCAATTTACATTGGCAATTTCAATTGCGATTATAGATATAGCAACACTAGGCTTCTTAAAAATTGGCGCGCCAGCGCCAACCTCAGAACTTGGAGCAATGCTAGTCGATGGCATTGATTTGATCTTTATTGCCCCGTGGAATGTAACCTTTCCCGGACTCGCTATTTTTATTAGTGTATTAGCAATCAATTTAGTCGGTTACGGTTTACAACGCGCTGTAAAAGAAGGACTCGGATAATGCCTTTACTTGATATTCGAAACCTCAGTATTGAATTTGATAGTCCACACGGGCGAATTAAAGCCGTCGATCGCGTTAACTTATCCATTAACCCGGGAGAAATACGCGGTTTAGTAGGCGAGTCAGGTTCAGGAAAAAGTTTGGTTGCTAAAGCCATCATGGGCATTTTAAATGATCGCTGGTATGTTTCGGCCGATCGATTACGTTATAACGGTGTGGATTTACTCTCGTTGTCGGCAAAAGAGCGCCGAAAACTGATGGGGCGTGAAATAGCCATGGTCTTTCAAGAGCCGTCGTCCAGCCTTGATCCAAACGACACCGTCGGTCATCAGTTACATGAATCACTGCCAATGGATGAGTGTGATGTTTCATTCTTTAAGCGACGAAAGTGGCGTGAGGAACGAATTAAAGCTTTTCTACACAAAGTCGGCATTCGCGATCATAAACGCGTGATGAAAAGCTACCCTCACGAGTTATCTGAAGGGATTTGTCAAAAAGTAATGATTGCCATGACAATCGCTTATAAGCCACGGTTGCTCATTGCCGATGAGCCAACCACGGTCATTGAGGCGGGCGCACAAGATCAAATTTTTAAGTTATTTAAAAAGCTAAACCAACTTAACGAAGTCTCAATTCTCTTAATTACGCATGATTTAGAGCATGTCGAGTCATGGACTAAAACGATTACCGTAATGTACTGTGGTCAAACGGTTGAATCAGGTTATACCAAACAAATTTTTAAGCAGCCTTACCACCCTTACACCATGGCATTGTTACAAAGCATGCCACACTTTAATGCGCAACTCAGTCGCAAGTCTCAACTGACAGCATTATCAGGTTCAGTTCCGTCGCTGCAACATTTACCCATTGGCTGTCGACTTGGACCACGCTGCCCTAGAGCACAAAAGCTTTGCGTTGAAATTCCCAAAATGGAAAAAGTTCGCGGTCATTACTTTAGCTGTCACTTCCCATTAACTGAGCAAGAAGGGAAAAAATCTTGAACACCCTGCTAGAAGTAAATAACTTAACCAAGTCTTATCGTATTGGCTACCGCTGGTTGATTCCTCAATATCAACGCGCGTTAGGGCCTGTATCGTTTAAACTTGAAGAACAACAGACCTTATCGGTGGTAGGTAATGCAGGCTCAGGAAAAACCACACTCGCTCGTATCTTAGTTGGCGCTGAGCAACGCACATCGGGGCAGATTCTGCTTGAGGGGGAACAACTCGAAGTGAGAAATCGTCAACAACGCTGTAGTCTGATTCGGATGATCTTTCAAGATGCCAATACCAGTCTTAATCCACGTATGCGTATTGGGAATTTACTCGAAGAGCCATTGAAGTTTGCCACTGATATGCCGTCAAAAGACCGAGAGAAAGAAGTTTATAACAAATTGCGACAAGTGGGTTTATTACCTGAACATGCACATTTTTATCCTCACATGATTTCTGGTGGTCAAAAACAACGTATTGCAGTTGCGCGAGCCTTAATGCTTGATCCGCACATTATCGTTGCTGATGAAGCCCTTTCGGTATTAGACATGTCAGTACGCTCTCAGGTAATAAACTTGTTGTTAAAGCTTCAGAACGAAATGGGGCTGTCCTATATATTTGTATCTCATAATATCAATGTCGTACGTCATGTTAGCGACCAGGTGATGGTATTAGATCAAGGCAAAGTGATTGAGTTTGGTGATGCAGAGCAAGTATTCAACCACCCAGAAAACGACTACACTCGAAAATTGTTATATAATCTTGGCCATTAATCATTAGTAGGAATTATCATGGCTAAAGCTAGTGCAGTACATATCTTAGTAAAAACTAAAAACGAAGCTGAAAAGCTAAAACAACGCTTAGCTAAAGGTGAAAGTTTTGCAACACTTGCTAAAAAACATTCCCTTTGCCCATCAGGTAAAAAAGGCGGCGACCTTGGTGAGTTCAAGCCAGGTCAAATGGTCAAAGCCTTTGATAACGTTGTATTTAAAAAACCTATCCTTGAAGTTCACGGCCCAATCAAAACCCAGTTTGGCTTTCATTTAATTAAGACTTTATACCGAAATTAAGGCTAAAGTTAAATTTCCCATTGCAAACAGACCAAACGGTCTGTAGCATAAATGTAAGTTAGCAACATGAGTAAATAATGAGAAGTCCTGAAGCTACTAGACAAAAAATTCTTCTTATTGCCGCAGAAGAAATCCATTATCGTGGATTTAAGGCAACGAGTTTAGCGGACATCTTAGCCTCGGCTGAAATATCTAAAGGGGCGTTATACCATCACTTTAAGAACAAGATTGAACTTGGCTATGCAGTGATGGAAGAAGTATTTATGCCAATGTTTAATCAACCTTGGCAGCAAGCTTATGAGCATGAAGATCCACTAGGAGTCATTGCGGAAATTATTCGTCAAATGCCACAAAATGTTGACGAACATACCCTAGAAAGTGGTTGCCCAATGATCAATATGTGTAATGAGATGTCGACTGTCGATGAAGGTTTTCGCCAACGCATTGAGACATTATTTGAAGCCTTTGTGAATAAGCTAGCACAAGAGATGCCACGTTCAGGTTTGAGAGAAGACGTAAATCCATTACATGCAGCAATGTTTATCTTAGCGTCGATGCAAGGCTCGGTAATGATCATCAAAGGATGTCGTTGCCGAGAAACCTTTCAGATTTTAAGTGACGAGCTCGCTCAGTATGTGTTGGGATTGCGCTCACAAGAATCGAAAGCTAATGCCAAAAAGATTATATTAAAGCCCTTTGTTTGCCCAGCAGTGCAGTTAAGCGAACGCTTTAAATAAGCTAACAAGCCAAACAACAGGCACAAATAAAAAACGATAGCTTTATCGTTTTTTTTAGCTTACACGACAGACCGAGCGGTCGGTATGAGCGGGGGTCGTAAGCTCAGTAACCTCAAGTAAAGGTTCTGAGTTTAATAGGCAAAAGAGCAAATCACTTTTAATTAGTTTACATACAGTTTTATTTACAAAAAACACAAACCGTCCAGTCGGTTTACTTAAGGAGCAACATCATGTCCCCAAAATCATCTTGGCTAATGTCATATAGTCATTGGCTCGTCCGTTGGCGATGGATTGTCGTCATCTCAAGCTTGATTGTCGCAATGGCTGCCATGTCAGGCGTCACGAAAATCCGTTTTGATAATGAATATCGGGTATTTTTTAGTGATGATAATCCACAATTACAAGCCTTTGATCAACTTCAACGCACCTACACCAAGGTTGACAATATTTTATTTGCCATCGAGTCCAATAATAATGAGCCATTATCAAATAATGCATTGGCCGCTATTGAAGAACTATCACACCAAGCCTGGCAGCTCCCCTTCTCTTTACGTGTCGACTCGCTCAATAACTTTCAGCACACTTGGTCTGAACAAGATGACCTAATTGTCGAAGACTTATTTCAAGGTGGAGCTCAATTAACCCCAGAGCAAATTGCAAAAGTTAAATCCAATGCACTGGCAGAACCTTTTTTAAAAGGGCAATTAATTAACAACGATGGTTCGATGATTGCGGCCAATGTAACATTTCAAATGCCGCAAAAATCAGAAGATGAAGCGCCAATTGCTGTTGCTGCTGCAAGAAAACTCGCCAATGACATTGAACAAAAATACGATGTTACCATTTACCTAACAGGCGTAGTCATGCTCTCAAATTCATTCTTTGAAGCTTCAATGAATGATATGTCGACGCTGATCCCACTCATGTATGCCGTTATAATCCTAATCACCTTCCTGCTCGTTCGTTCAAAGAGTGCAACTTTCTCAACAGTGGTAGTAATTATCGCGTCTATGATGTCTGCGTTAGGCGTTGCTGGTCACTTAGGCATTGCATTAACACCACCGTCATCTTCAGCAACCACCATTATTATGACCTTAGCCGTCGCCGACTCGATTCATATATTAGTATCAATGTTTAGTGCGATGAGACAAGGAATGACCCGTCAACAAGCGATTGCCGAAAGTCTTCGCTTAAACTTCAGCCCAGTGGCATTAACCTCCATCACTACGGCCGTTGGTTTCATGTCGATGAACTTCTCTGACTCACCGCCGTTTCATGATCTTGGCAATATCACAGCAATTGGAGTGATGTTTGCTTGGTTATTTTCAGTCAGTTTATTACCGGCATTAATGGCTATCTTCCCAGCAAAGGCACGTCAATCGAATAATAGCTTTGATAAATCGATGGTGACATTCGCCAATTTCATTATCGCTAAACGCAAACTCATGCTTGGTGCCTCTGTTGCCGCCTCAATCTTACTATTAACGTTCATCCCTCAAAATAAACTTGATGACAATTTCATTGCCTACTTTGATGAAAGTGTCAGCTTTAGAACTGATAGTGATTATATCAATGATAATTTAACTGGATTGTTTCAACTGCAATACTCATTAGACTCTGGGGTTAATAACGGGGTGGCAACCACTGACTTTTTACATAAAGTCGACAGTTTCGCGACTTGGCTACGCCAACAGCCTGAAGTCACTCACGTTAATACGCTCTCTGATACATTTAAGCGCCTCAACATGAACATGCATGGTGATGATCCAGCATTCTATCGCTTACCTGAGTCAAACGAGCTCGCTGCCCAATACTTATTATTGTATGAACTTTCTTTACCTTATGGTTTAGACCTAAATAATCAGCTCAACATCAGCAAGTCATCAACGCAGTTAATTATCACGTTACAAGACATGCCAACCACAAAGTTACGTGAGATGGCAGCCCGTGGTACCCAGTGGCTTAAAGAAAACCACCAGTTGGATAGCGTTGGGATTGGTCCAGCCATCATGTTTGCCCACATTTCTGAGCGTAATATTAACTCAATGATTGTCGGTACCATTGTGGCTCTTATCGTGATTAGTGGCTTAATTACGTTGGCTCTTCGCAGTGTCAGATTAGGTTTATTAAGTCTTGTTCCGAACCTCCTCCCTGCCGGGCTCGCATTTGGAATTTGGGGGCTGACTATCGGACAAGTCGATATGTCCATTGCGATGGTCACAGGCATGATGCTGGGTATTGTGGTTGATGACACCGTGCACTTCCTTTCAAAGTACTTACGTGCCCGCAGAGAAAAAGGCTTAACGGCACCCGATGCTGTTCGCTATGCCTTTTCATCGGTCGGTGTTGCAATTATCACCACCTCAATCATCTTGGTCGCAGGCTTTATGGTACTTGCGCAATCAAGCTTTGGTATGAATAGCGGTATGGCAATGCTGACAGCGATTGGTATCGGGACAGCATTAGTTGCCGACTTCTTATTATTGCCAGCCTTACTGATGCTACTAGATAAAAAACAACATCCAGCCGTTCAGCCTACGGCTCAACCAACGACTTTACATTCAACATCACAGGAGACACAACATGCGTCATTTAGTTAAAACTATCACTCTTTCTTTAATTGCAACGAGTTTGATTACCCTGACAACACAGGTGCAAGCATTAACCGATGAAGCAGCCATTGCTAAAGGGCTCGCGATTGCCACTGAAGCTGATGTTCGTGACAACGGTTTTGGTGATGTAAAGTCAAATCTCACCATGATATTACGTAATAAACATGGGGAAGAGTCAAAACGTTCAATGCGTAATAAAACACTTGAACAACCTAATGACGGCGATAAGGCGCTGATCACGTTTGATAACCCACGGGACGTAAAGGGTACTTCTTTTTTATCTTATACCCACAGAGCCAGTAATGATGAGCAGTGGCTATTTTTACCCGCTTTAAAGCGAGTAAAGCGCATTGCATCGAGTAATAAATCAGGGCCATTTATGGGCAGTGAGTTTGCTTATGAAGACATTTCATCGCAAGAAATCGAAAAATACACGTACCGTTATTTAAAAAATGAAACCATCGATAATGTTGAATTCTTTGTGATTGAGCGAGATCCTGTCGATCCTCGTTCAGGCTATTCAAAGCAACATGTATGGATTGATACCCAAGAGTATCGTGCCTTTAAAATTGATTTTTATGACCGTAAACAAGATTTACTCAAAACGTTAAATTTAAGTGACTATCATCAACATTTAAATCAATTTTGGCGCGCAAATGTTTGGGCGATGCACAATCACCAAACGGGTAAAAGTACTGAACTTGTGTTCTCAGATTGGACATTCCGCAATGGCTATGCTGACAAAGACTTCACAACCACCAGCTTAAAACGAGCGCGCTAATGGTAAAGTCACTAACCACTATCGTAGCCTTAATGGCTACGGTATTTTTAGCCCCCCCTACCGCTCTTGCAACCCAATGGAACCCGAACATTGACGGTCACCTACAATGGCAGGGGCGACACTTCCCTCAAGCAGGGCTGAGGCCTGAGCAGGTAGATAACAGCCATAGTTTGTCGTTAAACCTCCAAGGCTATCAGGACTTTTTCGATGGACGATCCCGCCTAGCATTCGATGTCATCGCACGCCAAGACTTTAATGACGACGCTCGTGATTTATTTGATGTTCAAGAGCTGTATTGGTGGTATCAAACAGAGAACGATCTAGAGATAACCATTGGTAATCGCATTGTGTTCTGGGGAGTCACTGAAACACGTCACTTAGTTAATATTATTAATCAAAGCGATCAACAATCGAATATTGACCAAGAAGACAGGCTTGGGCAACCCATGGTATCGCTGCTAACAGTGCAGTCTTGGGGTAACCTCGAAGCATTTGCTTTAATCGGATTTAAACCACAGGAATATAGTCAACGTCATAGCCGTTTTGCCCCACCCTTACCTGTTGAGCCATCACTGACACGCTACCAAGCAAGTCGCGATGACGATCACATTGACTGGGCGCTACGTTATAGTCACGTGATTGATATTTGGGATATTGGTGCCAGCTACTTTAAGGGAACCAACCGTGACCCACGCTACATAGTCCAAGCAGCGCCAAAGGGCTCAGTGTCTGAGGCAGGAACACTTGTGCTAGCGCCCTACTATTCTCAATTAGAGCAAGTGGGTATCGACTTACAAGCGACCACTGAATATTGGCTATGGAAGCTTGAGGCTATTGCCGGTCAAGAAAAATATCAAGGTAGAAATGAAAATTATCGTGCACTAGTTGCTGGCGGTGAAAACACTTTATATGGCATTTTTAATAGTGTAGCCGATCTCGGTTTATTATTTGAATACCAATATGACAATCGCTCTTATACCAGTGCTGATAACGATTTAGCAATCGGCGCTCGACTAGCACTTAATAACGCCGCTGATACCAGCGCTTTATTAGCGATGACCGTTGATCTTGATAATCACAGTCAGTTCATTTCTTTTGAAGCGAGTCATCGCCTTAATGATGTATGGAGTATTGCCAGCGAAGTAAGAGTACTGACTAATACTTCACCACAAGATCTCAGCTTCGCCATTAGAAATGATGACTATATCGAGTTAACGGTTAATCGTTACTTCTAGTCTTACACATCACTCGGACGAGCCTTGTAAAGCAGTTAAACCAACTGTTGCACGAGGCTTGCTTGCCCGGCTTCAATCTCAACCTGAGCAACAGCACCATTAATTAAGGTTAAATTAGGTGGTAAGTGACTGACATCAACGTCATAGACCACTGGCACATCGACGCCGTCAAAAGCCATCGCTAGCGCCTGTTCAAAGTCAATATCTTTGCCGCCATTCTCTAGCATGCCATGACGACCAATGATGACGCCCTGAACTAACTCAAAGACGCCGCGATATTTAAGCCCTAACAATGCCCGGCAAAAAGCCGTTGGCGACATTTCCGCATTTTCAATATATAAAATCACCCCGTCATCTTGATAACGTTTGGCATAGGTAGTTAAGTCACAATACTCTGTCATCACAAAGTGAATGAGTGTATCGATACAACCGCCAATCAAACGCCCACTAAAGCTTAAGCGGTGAGCCTTAGCGAATGTTTTCCACTGAGTCTGTTCCGTTAGGTTTAACAATACGTCTGGGTTGTCAGCAAACCACTCGTTTGACACTTGATAGGCTACTGCTCAAAGGACTGTCCCTGCCCACACGATAAGCAGTCAAATAGTTGTGTTGTTAACGACTCTGTCTCTTGCGGGTGTAGTTGCATTAAGTTCGTTGCATGAGCACTAGCCCAACCAAGTTTAGTCGTTAAAGCAACCTGCAGCGTACTAATATCTGAAAAGCCTATCAGCCACTTAGGCTTAGCCAACGCTAAACGCTCATAGTCCAGCAATGGCAATAGGTCCATTGCTAGTTCACCACCCCACGGCGGCATGATTGCATCAATGTTGTCATCGCATAACATCGTCATTAACTCTTGAGATCGAGTTATTTTATCAGCACTGAGATGCTGATAATTTTCACGTAAGCAGCTCCCTTCAATAACATCAAAACCGCGTTGCTTTAAGCCTGCGATAACAATATCTAAACGGGGGTGGCAGTCACTGGGAACGCCTGATGAAAAAGCGGTGATAGCAATGGTACTACCTGCAATTAATGGGCTTGGATATAACATGGCTTTAAACTATCTT
This sequence comes from Psychrobium sp. 1_MG-2023, assembly GCF_030689115.1. Classification (NCBI taxonomy): domain Bacteria; kingdom Pseudomonadati; phylum Pseudomonadota; class Gammaproteobacteria; order Alteromonadales; family Shewanellaceae; genus Psychrobium; species Psychrobium sp. 1_MG-2023. The sequence goes on from NZ_JAUYVJ010000032.1 coordinate 35,099, forward strand.
ATAAATAAAATGAAAGTGTCTGGAGGGTTAAGCAAACTTAAAAAAAACTATCGCCGCACAAAGCACCAAGACAAGGTAACCGATGAAAAAGTATTGTGCTTGCTTATTTTTGCGTGCCAACGCCAATACTGTCGGGTTGTTAACCAATTTTAACTGTTGTACTTTTTTCTTATTAAGGAAAACAAAAGGAATCTTAAATAGCGTCGGAGCACCAATCTTTTGCCACAACCCAGGCTCATGCTCCTGTACGGCATGATAATAGCGCAATTCAGCGCGGACAGAGTAAATCATCAGACCGGCCCATACCGCGATTAAAAAATATAACATACAACCCCCATAGCCCTGACTATGTGTAACAGTAATTTTATTGTTAGCGAAAGGTATCGTTATTGCAATGGTTTTTTAATAATCATTTCTACAGGAGAAATTCGGCCTTCCATTACGTTACTCACCATATTTTTAAGTTTTTCACCGGCACTTTCTTTCATCAATGTGTGAAGGCTTAGCACGGGAAAACCTTGCAGTTTATTCTTCTCACGCAACCCCTTAAAGAAGGCTATCGCAAAGTCGCGGCGATCATGCTCGGCCTCAATGATAAACCCAGCATTATTTATTGCATCACGATAGGTCGCTGGCGTTGCTAAGTGGCAATCATAAGAATTAGACGTCCAAGGGACTGGATAAGTTAGCCTATCACTGTTAAAGCGCATCACATCATAAATCGCAAAGCGTGCACCGGGTTTCAGAACACGAGCGACTTCGTGAAACAACGCTTGTTTATTTTCAATATTCATCCCGACATGCAGCATATAGCCACCAGCAAAAGAGGCGTCATCATATGGCATGCTTAACGCGCTCCCATGAGCTAATTGCACTTTTTTATCAAGGTTTAGCCATTGGCATAAAACATTACCTGTATCGATATACTCCTGCGTTAAGTCAATGCCGAACACTTGAACATCAAAAGCCGTGGCAAGGAACCGAGCAGCCCCTCCTAACCCACAGCCAACATCAAGCACAAGTGTTGTGGCTTCAAAGGGAGTTGATTGAATAAATGCTTTGTTGCTGCACGCCCCCCAATATGAAACTCATCGACCAGTGCTAAATCGTCCATAGTGAGTTGTGCGGGCTCTTTGCCAAGCTCGGCCAGAGCTGCTTCGACGGCTTTTAACAAGTCACCATGAAGGTAATGTGCTGAAATATCTTGTTCATTTCCCATAAAACGCGCCTCAACGAATCGTCAAATTGTTCATAAACTAAACATACAGTAATCGATAATAGGGGCAATTAATACCAAAGCAAGTAACCAAACGCTGGGCTTAACGAAGAGAGTCAATATTACTCCTTTGCTTTAAGCTGCTTCTGAAGGAAGTAACTAGTGTAGCCTTTAGGCATATCGGGTAACTTACCAAATATTGAATAACCCAGTTTAAGGTAAAAGTCTAACGCTTGAAATGCCGTCGTCTCTAATCGAATATTAGTAATGCCTCGTGTCATTGCGTAGCATTCGAGTGACTCCATCAGCTGACTACCCCACCCCTGACCACTCATCGATTTATCAACCCAAAGCCCTTGAATATGAAGCCAGTGCCAATTTATTTCACCTAAAATACCACCAATAACAACACCGGTATCATCTTTGATAAAAGTGGCAACTTTCTCGCGATGAACAGTACCTGTTATTGATTCATTAAAGCCATTGAGCCCTAATTTTAAAGCCTCAAATTCATGCTCCTTTGGCGGTTGTGGAGTTGTTAGCTTCATATTATTAGCTGCCTTTGATTATTCATTTAAAAAATGCAAAAAAAGAGCGCTTAGTACGCATCATCGATCCGTTGCAAGACAGACTTCACATGCGGCGATTTTTGCTCTCCATAGGCTTCTTGTTCAGTGACCCCATTCGCTAAAATTTTTTTCTTAGACGCTTCGTAATCCACTCTAGCCTCAGTATTCGCTAGCATGTGAGTTTTATAAGCCAGCTGCTTACGATGATTTTCACTACCATGCTCTATGACATGAAGGTGAATGTAAAACATGGTACCGTCAACGAATACCGCTCCATCTTTTCTTGGGCGCTCAGGCGGAAATGGCTTATCACTCACTTGATCTTGAAACCCTCGGTTTAATACGTGGGTTACGGCGCTGTCCAACTCACCTGAAGGATAAAGAATTGAAAGGTCAATAATACCTTTACCGCCAACCTTAAATGATGTTGAACCAAAATGAATAACACTGAAACGCTCAGTCGCTAGGTAGTCAATGAGTTGCTGTGCAACCTCAAGGTAAGCGGGCGTCCACGGGTTAAAACTCGCCGCTATTTTTCTATAGGGTAATATCTTCATTTTATATCTATTTATTGGTTAAAAAGTAATACCTGCCCATTCACTAACAAAGCCAATAGTCATTGCATCACAACCCAAACTCCCTTCGCGGTTTACTTAACAGTGCTATTGTAAGAACCGATCAGATTTACTGACAATGCATGCTTCAACCAACGTTGGTTGGTTGGTTTTATCGGTTTGCCAACATTCATCATAAATAGAACAATAGCAAAGCTCGATCTCAATTAATCGCCATACCTTTTGTAGCTTTGATACTTCATTGTCTTCTATTACAATTGGCGTAATTGAAAGTTTAGAAGGTAAAATTCGCTGTCCAATATGGGACTGAACGAACTGAGGCAAGTCTGGAATATCACGCCACTGATGAATAACTTCGTTATTATAACGTACGATAGCATGTTTAATAATTGCAGGGCCGGTACCGTTGTTAGTGACCCCATATTCAATACTATCAGTGTCAAAGCTTTGAAATACCTCAAGCCGTGGCCAAACAGAAGCGCGAGCATAGGCTCTATCAATATATGCCGAGTACACACCAATTACGGCGGTAATAACACTAATCAGCAATGCTGATAGAGCAACTATCATTTCTGGTTTTTTATACAATTGCTTATTATTCATTTAGGTTAAGCTCCAAAAGCGGGTTAATGACAACTCGCGGAGCGGTGAATATACGGTTTCTCATCAAACGATTGACCAACAATAATAATCCCAAAAGCAATAATGTACTCCCCATAGCTCCGCCACTATAACCTTCTCGACGCTCAACGTTTGCAATTTTCTCTTGCTTAACTCGCTGTTTAAAATTAGACAGCTCCAACTCTAAATTAGCACTCATATCTGTCACGGCTAAATCAAAACCTTCACGTGATTTTTCTGCTAATGTTTCATCAATACCAATAGCTGTTGAGCGCTCGGAAAGCTTATTGATTCCCGGTGCTCTAAATAGCATTTTGGTGCTTTTAACATCAAAAACAGCCGTATCAACAAATGTTTGTACTGAGTTCTCATTACCAGGTATTACATACATCCCTGCGATGGTCCAATAAAGTAACCCCGCACTGTTCTCTATTGATTGAGTAACTTGGTCATATGACACCAACGCCATCACATCAACATCATAGAGCCTTGCAACCTGAGCAAGGGTAGTAAAACCTTCCCCTCCTCTTAAATATGTACTTGGGATAACTTCAATACGATCTATGTAATCGTATTTTAAAAAAGACTTTTTCACTTTATTAAGCAGCTCAACCTGATCTTTACTGTGTAAACCATCACGAGCCCATTGAGAAGACGGTACAAAAGCAATCCCAACCGTCACAGGTAGCCTTAGTGTTGGCAACTCCGGTTTATGTTCACTGCGGCTATTCTTATCTGGGTATAAAAAATCCATCAGGCTGCTTGATTGAGTGTTTTTTCCTGTATTAACACTGACTATTGAACTACAAGACGCTAAAAAGATTACCCCTAGCATCACCATTAACATTCTAAATTTCATTCTTATTCCTTTAACTACGCTGTTGCTTTGGTGGTCAAGTCAGCGGATTTTTACTGAAACCAAAACAAGTAATATATACCGCACACCGCTACGGGTAAACATATGTTTTATAGCAGTAAAAAATTCATTCGCTGAAATCCGCTGTATAGATACAGATTCATTAGTTGGCATTCTTTATCTGAAACAAACTAACCCCCATACCAACAAACAAGCCACCAGTAATGCGTTGAAACCATTTAACATTGTTGGGCTTAGCTAAGAAGCCTTTAGCACGTTGGGCTAAGTAGCCATAAGTAGAAAGTGACAAAAATGAGAATGCCATAAAAATGAACGTCATTACGATAAATTGCAATGGCAGAGGTTGCGTAGTATCAAGAAATTGAGGAAATAGCGCCGCAAAGAAAATAATGGGTTTGGGATTAGTGATAGCAACAAGCAACCCTTCTTTAAAGTAAGAACTAAGCGCACGTGGTTGGTTAACCAACGCATGTTGCTGGTTCTTATCTTGTCGACTACCACGAATTTGTTTCACGCCAAGGTAAATTAAATAACAGGCACCAATAACCTTCACCGCCATAAAAAGCGTCGAGGAGGCTAACAAAATCGCACTTAAACCGGTGACCGACAAGGCCGATAAACACATTAGCCCCAAGATATTACCCACAGCGGACACCATCACGCACTTAGCACCATTAACCGCGCCATTATAAATGGCGAGAAAAATCGCAGGGCCAGGACTAATAATATAAAAAAATGAAACAAAACAGTAGATGGCTAAAGTGTCTAAATTCACTAAATTCTCCGAGTTATATTCAAACGCATAGATTGAATTTTAAAATATAATATTAAAGCGATTTTACAATTAATAAAGTACTTAATTTGTCAGCTATTTTCATGTCGAGAGAGTTTTAGATTAGGTAGGTACCCATCATTCGAGCTTTGTCCATAGTAACATCTTTTCTCTGATACCAGTTGCTGCTCACTGTTTTCAACGTGTTGATTTGTCATACTGAAAATCGATTAACCATTTTGATGTACCCCTGCTCCACAAGACCGACGTCTTGAAACCCTTCCTTTTCGTATAATCGTTTTGCTGGATTATCTAACGAAACGCTCAGGCTGACAGCAGGATACTGCTTTTTAGCGCTAACAAGCGTCTTACGGAGTAAATACCTACCAACACCATAGCCTCGATAACTTGGCATAACTGAGATTGAAAGCTCCGGTATTGCGTTATCAATAAAACCAAAACCTAATTGATTACCGCTCCAGCAACGACACCATGCGGCGCCAATGGGCTTATTATTATGCAGCGCCAAAAAACCAAAGTCATCAGCACCTTCCATCCAACCTTTCACGTAACAAGAAAGCTGCGGTGAATTCGCAATCAGAGGCTCTGGCACTAGCTCCTCAGAAGGTGCATTCACTGCATAGTAGAAAGCTTTTCAGAGAAAATTTTCATCCGAGACTGAGAGTGGGCGGGTTACTAAATGTTGTAAAACGGTATTCACCTTAATCGCAAAAGCCGCCTGTTAAGCGGGGTTAATCGAATTCAGAAGCAGTGCCATCACCCATGATCTGATAAGTTAGAGCGAGCAGAAGCAAACAGACATCGACTTTTTTCACTGAGTTGAAAATGTGAAACTATTGGTTACAGGTTATGATAGGCGCTCGTTAATCGCGGCAAGTAAATTCTCAGGATCATCAGTCCCTAGGCTCACTGTTGTTCCATCGTTTAGCTTAAGCTCAACAGCCGTTAAACCCGATACATTATATAACCACCCTGTTGAGATTAGACGAATACCAAAGCCATAATACCATTTAGTTCGTATAACCTGCGCCGATCGAACATCAGAAATGGCTAGTGATTTCTTCCAAAACTTAGGGCCAAAAAACCAATCAATCGTATCGCTACTGACCTTAATGGTGAGTGATGAAAAAAGCAGCGCAATCACACCGACAATGACAAACGCAAACCCTATAGGCTCTTGTGGCTTACTTATTAAGCCAAGCACAAGAATAACAGTCACAAGCCCCATTAGTGCAAGCATCGCCGTACCTAGCTGTGTGTTTTTATATTGCATAGAAAACTCCTGAGACGTAAACGTACAGCATAATTTAGACCCTGTGGTCTGCGAAGATATTAACACAAACGAGACAATGAAAAGTCTCACGTATTCTAAGTATTCACTACACGCTCAAAGGAGCCAGTATACTCCACAAAAACAACATTAAGAAACAATCATTTACTGTATTTAGATACCATTTTAGAAAACATAGGAAACGGAAAACACGAAAAATAAGAAAGGCTTAAACTTTTCATAAATAGCGAAGAATGAGCGCCACCCAACTTCACACTAACGTTATACATCAAAGGCAAAAAACATGACTAATGATATTGGAGCAAAAGGAATTGTAAGTAGCCCCCATAATACAGCAGCAACTTTCGCATTTTGACGTGCAGGCATTCTTGTCTTGAGTTTACCAATACAAGTAGTCGGTCCAAGCATCGTCAGTCCCAGAGAGTAAACGTTGGCTACTACTCATCAATTAGTTCTCGTGCTGTTGTATCGGCATCATTAACTACACCATCCAAAACAACTTTGAGACCACTTCTGGCTTCCGTAAAAGATACAATCTTTCACAAGAGCTTCCACATGTACAACTTATAAGACAAATATAGACTTAGACAACCAACATGTATAGTTAATTGAACATGCGAAAATTTACAAATTTAAGTCTGTCCTTTCATTCTTGTTTTCTTCTCTTGCATAAAAAAATCCGATGAAAAGTATTCATCGGATTTTGATCTCATTGAGCCATTCTTCAAGTTATTTTTTACTTAACTGATCGGCATTAGTGCAGGTGCACTGGCTTTTTAATGCTAAATTACGCTTAATCGTGCTTAAAGCGTATCTTCTAACCATTTGAAGAATTCACGTTGCCATACAATGCCGTTTTGCGGCGTTAGTACCCAGTGATTTTCTTCAGGGAAAAGTAAGAAGCGACTCTGTAAGCCACGTAGTTTTGCGGCTTGGTACGCTGCAATGCCTTGCTCAAGTGGCACACGGTAGTCTTTTGCACCGTGGATCACAAACATTGGCGCATCCCATTTTTCAATGTGATTGATTGGATTGAACTGGCCATAGGCTTTTTCAGTCGCTGCGTTCTTTTCCCAGTAAGCACCGCCTAGTTCGTTGTTGACGAAGAATAATTCTTCTGTTGTGCCGTACATGCTGCGTAAGTCAAAAATACCACAGTGTGCGATGAAGGTTTTAAAACGACCTTCGTGGTTGCCTGCAAGGTAGAATGCAGAGTAACCACCGTAGCTTGCGCCAACGGCACCAATACGGTTGTTATCAACGTATGACTCTTTTGCTACATCATCAATGGCCGATAGGTAATCATCCATTACCTGACCGCCCCAATCATGGCTAATATCGTCGTTCCACTTTTCGCCGTGACCTGGCATACCACGACGGTTAGGCGCAACTACAATGTAACCTTGTGATGCCATTAATTGGAAGTTCCAACGGAATGAATAGAACTGAGAAAGTGGCGACTGCGGCCCACCTTGAAGGTATAAAAGCGTTGGGTATTTCTTTTTCTTATCGAAATTAGGTGGGTAAATTACCCAAGTGACCATGTCTTTGCCATCGGTAGTTTTTACCATGCGCTTTTCAACGTTTGGCAGGTCTAGCTCACCATACACTGAATCGTTTTCTTTAGTCAGGGCAGTGAGTTTTTTGCTACCTAAATCAAAACGGTAAATCTCTTTGGCTGCATTCATGCTATTGCGTGTGACCACAAGCTTATCTTTTAGCACTGCAACAATGCCGTTTACATCAAACTGACCTTTGGTTAGCTGTTTGATTTTAGGCTTAGCCTTGGTTTTTGTATTCACCGCTACTTTAAATAGCTGAATTGTGCCATTGGTTGGCGCAATAAAGTAAATAGTTTTGCCGTCAGTACTCCACTTAAAGCTAAATACCGTGCCATCCCAGTGCTCAGTTAAGTTAATATCGCGGTTTTTTACGCGCACAATAATATCTTGCTTGTCGGCTTCGTTACCTGCTTCATCCATTTGTAGCCAAGTTAAATGGCCTTTTGGCGAAAATGCTGGGTACTTATCGTAGCCAAGGTTTTTCTCGGTGTGATTGGTGGTTTTTTTACTTGCTAGGTTATAGCTGTAAATGTCGGTATTGGTGCTTTTAACATATTCTGTGCCCGTAAGCTTTTTGCTTACGTAATAAATGTTTTTACCTTTTGGCCCCCACGTGTAGTCTGCCGGACCACCAAATGGTGATGTTGGACTATCAAATGGCATGCCTTGCATGATGTCGACTTTTTCTTCAGTTTTTAAGTCTTGGTAAAACACATGCTTGTATTTGCCATCTTTCCACGTATCCCAGTGACGGTAGTTTAAATCGTCATAGACATAAGCATTGGCTTGGCTCAGCTCTTTATGGCGGACAGTGGCAAGTACGTCTTCAATCTGTACTTTTTCGTGAAATAGCTTTTTGCTGCCATCCGGTGAGATACTTTTATCAATGACCACACCTTGGTATGCCTCTAATAATTGAGAACTACCACCTTTTAGCGGTACTTGGTACACCTTGCTTGAAAAGTCATTCTTTTCAATGCTTGGAGTGGTTACCTTGTAAATCACATGAGTTTTATCTGTATTTAAGCCCAGTGCGCTTACGCGTTTAAGTTGCCAAAGTTTCTCAGGTGTCATCACCTCTTTGGCTGATACATGCATACTTGCCGCAAGTCCTAAACTTGCACATAATAGAATCCGCAACATCGCGAAATACCTCTAAAAATAAAATCTCGAATAGACTACATAAATTGACACTAAGTTAAAAGAACTCGCGTTAAGAATTGGGCAGATTATCCAGAGGTAAGATGTTATCAGGCTGGCATATTATCGTTACAGTAGCTCTAAAGCCCTTTTATAAAGTTTATGAAACGGCCATTCACGATAATTTATGATTGTCTTATTGTTCTATTGTTCGATTCGACACCCGAATAAGGTATCGACTACGCGACACCTATTCTTGTTTGTTAGTTTGCGTGCCAAAGTGACACAAAGATTGCTTATTGAACACTTTAAGACCATAATACCCATGTGACACTTTGACACAACAGGAGATATAATTATGGCTACTACTTTGCCTCGCATCACCGCTAGAGTTGATGTCGATACACAAGACTTACTTACTAAGGCTGCCGCGATCACCGGCATGTCTAGCATCAACTCGTTTGTTCTAAGCGCTGCAATCGAAAAAGCTAAACAAGTCATCGAACGTGAACAGGCTTTAAAACTGAGCCAAGCTGATGCTATGTTGCTAATGGAAGCTTTAGACCGCCCTGCTACACAGAACTCAAAACTAAAAGCTGCTGCTGATCGGTACGAAAGCAAAACTCAATGATGAATACGGTACTTCTAGATAAAGCTAAACACGATAGAAACCGATTCAAGTGTGGTATCGAAGCTCTCAATAATTACTTAAAAGTAATGGCGAGTCAGCAAGCAAAAAAAGACAACACCAGAACGTTTGTTTTGGAGGATGATAACGACAACTCTCATGTCATCGGCTTTTACACGCTAACAATGACACCAATTGACTTAAAGGCATTGCCCGATAAGTTACAAAAAAAACACCAACCATCCACCTCTGGTGGTCTGATTGCCCGCCTTGCTGTCGATGACCGATACAAAGGGAAAGGTTTTGGTGAGTGGCTGCTTATCGACGCACTCAGAAAGCTATTAGCTGCAAGTGATAGCGTTGCATTTCCAGTTGTTATCGTTGACGCCAAAGACGGTGCGAAACACTTCTATGAACGCTATGGTTTTCAATCATTTGAAGACGCTGAAAGTAAACTCTTCATCACCATTGCTGATGTGAGAGCAAGCTTAAGCTAGTTAACCGCTAGCCTTTAGCAACGCCTAAATAACAGACTTAAAATTGTTTGCTAAAATTTGAGATACAAAAAACAGCAAACTGTTTTAAGTCCTTGTTATTTTCTTGTTAAACGAAGCCACTCCGCGGCAGAGTATACTCGCGGTTGTTCATACTTAACCAGATAAACCACCAGTGGATGCGTTTTAACTGGAGACATCACAATATGCACGGGGGTTACTCGAACGAGTTAAGTGGTACCGATAATAAGGAGAATGGCATCAACAAAATGAGAGAAGCAATAACGAGAAGAACAACTAAAAATAGCTAACCACTTGATATAACGTGAACACACGTTATGCACTAACACGACTCGGCTTGAGTTCATTATTCAGGCTTGCTCATCGCTGGTACACCTTGCACTATTTACTATAAAAGGAAGGGCTTCGGGCTTGTCCAACATCCGAATAGGTGTCGGCTGCGCGACACCTATTCTTGTTTGTTATGTTTTTATTGTAAAATACAAAACTAAAGTCTCTTCATATACGTATTAAAGTAAATACAATTTAAAAAGTGATAAAGATGTTCTCAATATTTAAAACTGATCCAATAAAAAAATTAAACAAAGCTTATGAAGCCAAGCTTGAGCAAGCTATGCACGCTCAAAGAAATGGCGATATTAAGTCTTATTCAATGATTACTGCTGAAGCTGAGTTAATAGCAAATAAAATACAAGAGCTAGAAAATTCCGCAAAAAAATAACGCCGTTTTAAGCGGCAAATTGCAGTTTGCTAAAATAAATGAGGCACGAACAAAAAGCCAACTGTAATTTGTCCGACTTGAAAACCCTTGTTGAACGAAGCCGCTCCGCGGCAGAATATACTCGCGGTTGTTCATACTTAACCAGATAAACCACCACTGGGTGCGTTTTAACTGGAGACATCACAATGAACACCGCCCAACAACAACGTTTTAATACCCTTTATCAACCTTCGCTTGCAAGGTAAACGCCCATCAACCATTGATGCTTATGCCCGTGCCGTTCGCCGTATTACTGAGTTTTTTGATTGCGTACCCGATACGCTGACCACTGCTGATTTGAAGCAGTATTTTAATAGCCTGATTCAAACGCACTCTTGGAGTACCATTAAGCTGGACCATAAAGCTTCCGCGTTCTGCTCTCGCCCCTCAACTGACACCACCACGCGCTAAACGCATTTGCCCGTGTTGCCAACACGAGATGACCTGTATAGGCATCACGCGAACGAGCTAAGCGGTACCGATAATAAGGAGAATGGCATCAACAAAATGGGAGGAGCAATAACGAGAAGAACAACAACTAAAAATAGCTAATCACTTGATATAACGTGAACACACGTTATGCACTAACACGACTCGGCTTAAGTTTATTATTCAGGCTTGATCACCACTGGTACACCTTGCACTATTTACTATAAAAGGAAGGGCTTCGGGCTTGTCCAACACCCGAATAAGGTGTCGGCTGCGCGACACCTATTCTTGTTTGTTAGGTTTTGGACTAATACGCTGATAGAAACTTGCTTATTACAGAGCAACAAACTTCAGGATATTCTTTATGAGCCTCATGCTCAGCAAATGGAATGTTCATAAATTTTGAATTTTCTATTTCTTCTACTAGCGCAACAGCCTCTCCGAGAGAAAACAAGAAATCATCATCACCACGCATTACAAGCGCCGGGCACTTAATGTCACCTACGTCATTATTTGGGTAACCTGTCGAAGTCATATCCAGCCAGACGTTCTTTACTTTATTTACTAACAAATCAAAATCTGGTTGTGGATTTGATCGGTTGTAAGATGCAACCGCATCAGGAAACATTCCTTCCCAGTCGCCAGATGTGACACCACCCAAGAAGTCGACAGATGGGTCATCTTTTTCTAAACGCCACTGTGAACCTAAAGTAATTAACTGTTTTACCTTTGAGTTTTCTGATGCTGCTAAGCGATAACTCACAATACCACCATCACTGAAACCTAATAAAGAATAAGAATAAATATCCAGATGATTTACAACAGCTTCGATATCGCTTTGGTATTGAGCGTAGCTTAGTTCTTTATCGCCTACAGTAGATTTCCCATGGCCTCTAAGGTCAATACCAATGATCTGATAGTCAGATGGTATACTCCCGAGAAGGCAGTTAAAGTCGAGCATGCTCCCAAAGCCGCCATGTAATAGAACAAGGGGCTTTCCATTTAGGTTACCCATAATTTCATAATAAAGTTCCGCACCGTCAAGACTTAAATAGTGTCCATTTTTATGTGTAAAAGCTAACAAATCTCAACTCCTTATTGATGTGAGAAAACTAAAAAAACCTAACGCCCGCATAAGGGGCTGATAATTGTTGGCTAAAATAAGTGAGGCACGAACAAAGCCAACTGTTATTTGTCCGCGTTTACAACCTTGTTAGGGCAAATTTACTAAGTACTTTATGATAGTTTCATTTGGTCTTTGAACTTGAGATGCAAATTGTATTGCATCAACAGCACCATACTTTTTTGCTGCTTCATTGGTTAACTTAGATTTTTTATTTGCCCCAAGTTTTAGTAACTCATTAACTGCAATAGGATCTGAATATAAGATTGCAGCATGTAGAGGGGTAAAACCTATTGAATCTCTTTGCTCTATGTCAGCCCCACAGCTAACCATATTTTTCAGTACGGTACTAAACTTTGAATTTAAAATTTCGCGACCTGCAACAACAGCACCCAAAAGTGAATTTGGTTCAGCATCATCAGCGCGAATGCTAGGGCAAGACTCAAGCCACAACTCACTAACTGTACCAAGTACAGAATTTTCCTGTGCAATATAGTGCAATATAGTGCAATATAGTGCAAATGGTAAGTAAACTCTTGCTTTAAATAAAAGTACATAGCAAAACTAAGGAGCATCAAAGGGAACATAACAATAATGATGAGTTTTTTCACTGTGCTTACCTTGTTTCCCTAACGCCCTGTTAAGGGGCTGATAATGTTTGGCTAAAATGTGTAGCGAAGCGAAACCGAGCCAAACGTTAGCAGTCCCGCTTGCACAGCTTGTTAGCAGTTCAATGCCGACCAAACCGTTTCAGTTACTTTATTAAATTTAATCCGATCTACTTTCATTGGTTTACCATTAATTAATGGAGTTGGCGGAATTATAATTACTTCTGAAGCCTCCATCATATTTGGTAACTCTAGATCTGAATAATAATGCTGTATCGCAGCACAATTAAATGCTTCAGCGAAGCCACCGCAAGGCTGTCTGAGATAGCTTGGTTTGAATTCACCAACGTTTAACGAATGAGATTGTCCATCAACAATTACTTTTAATTTAGAAGAACTCCATTTCACTTCATGATTACTTACTGCTTCGAGCCCAAAGAGAATTTGATTTCTATATACAGTAACTTTAAAAGCAGATTTCTTTGACTCATATCTAAAGGTACTTGGTATTTGTCCACAACCATCGATTGTTGCTTTACCAAAATTACCTTCAGGTTTCATGTATGTTGACGTAGAAGGTGCACAGCCAAGTAAACAAAAACTTAAAAGAAGTAGAACTATAACCTTGCTCATGACTATCCTTGTACTGCTAACGCCCGCATAAGGGGCTGATAATTGTTGGCTAAAATGTGTAGCGGAGCGAAACTGAGCCAACTGTTAGCAGTCCCATCTTAATGCGCTTGTTAGCACCTCAACTCAAGTATGCTAGCAATCCTATCTTGTGTTTCTTGACTGAACATTTGAAATTGTTCCTCAGTAAAAATGCCATAACTTTTCAAAGAAACTAGTTTCAACAGTATATTATTACGAGTAGGGTTATTGAACATCTCAGCAATCTTTGCATCTTCAGTTTGAATTAAGTCATACAGGTCTAGATATGATTTATGTTCAATACCCTCTCTGTTTTTAGCTAAAGCATCAACTTTAACAAATATAAGTTCACAAGCTTTTGCTGTTAAATCGCTTTGAAGTTTTCGAAATAGCTTCCAATCTTTTTCAGGTACCGACGACATGCTAGATCCTCATTGAGTGCTAACGCTAAGCGGAAAAATAGAGTTAGGCTAAACTGCGCGAAGCGCGAGCCAACTGTATTTTTTCCGTTTGAGCGCCTTGTATGGATAATAAACCCATCTTATTTACTAAATAAATCTAGTTTCCGGTAAAGTGAGACCCAGGCTTTAGCTGC
>NZ_JAUYVJ010000033.1:0-45053 GCF_030689115.1 Psychrobium sp. 1_MG-2023
GATGAAAAGCATTCATCGGATTTTGATCTCATTGAGCCATTTTTCAAGTTATTTTTTACTTAACTGATCGGCATTACCTTTTAGGTTCCTTTTTTTTTGCCTAAAACTATATTTTTCGCGCATTCTCAATAGAACCTTTTAAAAGCTCAATTCTAGTCGTATACTATGCGGGAAAACTTAAAGATGACTAAAAGATAAAGGAAATTCAATCAGTGAATCCTACAATTAAAACGTTTAAATATGGTCAACATAATGTGACCATCGAAACTGGTGCTATCGCTCGTCAAGCGGATGGTGCTGTGCTAGTAAACATGGATGATACCGTCGTAATGGTTACCTGTGTTGCTAAGAAAAAAGCCATTGAAGGCCGTGACTTTTTCCCACTAACAGTGAACTACCAAGAGCGTACATACGCTGCTGGTAAAATCCCTGGTGGCTTCTTCAAGCGTGAAGGCCGTCCAAGCGAAAATGAAACGCTTGTTGCACGTTTAATTGACCGTCCTATTCGTCCATTATTCCCAGAAGGTTTCCTAAACGAAGTACAAGTGATTGCGACTGTTGTTTCTGTAAACCCAGAAGTAAACCCAGATGTTGCTGCAATGATCGGTACGTCTGCAGCAATCTCTCTAGCTGGTGTTCCATTTAATGGTCCTATCGGTTGTGCCCGTGTTGGTTATGTTGATGGTCAATACGTTCTTAACCCGACAGCAACTGAATTAGCATCAAGCCAATTAGACCTTGTTGTTTCTGGTACTGAAAATGCGGTATTAATGGTTGAGTCTGAAGCAGATATCTTGTCTGAAGAAGTGATGCTAGGCGCTGTGACTTACGGTCACGAACAACAACAAGTTGTTATCCAAGCGATCAACGAATTAAAAGCTGAAGCAGGCAAGCCTACTTGGGATTGGACTGCTCCTGCAAAAGACGAAGATCTTATTGCTAAAGTGACTGAGCTAAGTGAAGAACGTTTCACTCAAGCTTACCAAATCACTGATAAGATGGAACGTAAAGACGCAATCGACGTGATCACTGCTGACGTATTAGAAGCATTAGTTGCTGCTGATGAAGAAGTAGATACGAAGAAAGCTGCTGAAATCGCTCACGATGTAGAAAAGAACGTTGTACGTTCACGCATCATTTCTGGTGCTCCACGTATTGATGGTCGTGACCCTGAAACGATTCGTGCACTAGACGTTATGACTGGTGTATTACCACGTACTCACGGTTCATCTGTGTTTACTCGTGGTGAGACTCAAGCACTTGTTACTGCGACATTAGGTACAGAGCGTGATGCACAACGCATCGATAGCATCATGGGTGAAGTAACTGATAGCTTCATGCTTCACTATAACTTCCCACCATCATGTGTTGGTGAGACGGGTATGGTTGGCTCACCTAAGCGTCGTGAAATTGGTCACGGTCGTCTAGCTAAGCGTGGTGTATTAGCAGTAATGCCAACATCAGAAGAATTCCCGTACTCAGTACGTGTTGTTTCTGAAATCACTGAATCAAACGGCTCAAGCTCAATGGCTTCAGTTTGTGGTACATCGCTAGCGTTAATGGATGCAGGTGTTCCAATCAAAGCTTCTGTTGCGGGTATCGCAATGGGCTTAGTGAAAGAAGGCGACAAGTCTGTTGTTCTTTCTGATATTTTAGGTGATGAAGATCACCTAGGTGATATGGACTTTAAAGTAGCTGGTTCTACTGAAGGTATCACTGCTCTGCAAATGGATATCAAGATTGAAGGTATCACTAAAGACATCATGGATATTGCTTTAAACCAAGCGAAAGCGGCGCGTTTACATATCCTAAATGTAATGGACGAAGCAATTGCTGGTGCACGTGATGACGTATCTGAGTTCGCTCCACGTATCACTACAATGAAAGTTGCGACTGACAAAATCCGTGACATCATCGGTAAAGGCGGCGCAACAATCCGTGCATTAACCGAAGAGACGGGCTGTGTTATCGAAATTGAAGACGATGGTACAGTTAAGATTGCATCGACTGATAACGATAAAGCTAAAGATGCTATCGCGCGTATCGAAGCGATCACTGCTGAAGTTGAAGTGGGTACAATTTACCACGGTACAGTTAAACGTATCGTTGACTTTGGTGCATTCGTTGAAGTCCTTCCTGGTAAAGATGGCTTAGTTCATATTTCTCAAATCGCTGAAGAGCGTGTAGAGAAAGTGACTGACTTCTTAAAAGAAGGTCAAGCAGTAGACGTTAAGGTTCTAGAAATCGACCGTCAAGGCCGTGTACGTTTAAGCATGAAAGATGCTAAGCCAAGTGAAGCAGCGCCAGCTGAATAATCATTAGCTTAAATCTTAATAAAAACCTGCTATTTCAGCAGGTTTTTTTTTGCCTTAAAATAGATTGAACCAAGTGTCTGATTGCTAATCAAAACATACTTAATAAGCATAGCCAACCTAACGGGGCTATGGCATAGTAGAAGAAAAATAACGGTGGAATATAAAGCATGTTAAAGCATTGTGGCAAATTGGTGCTTGGTTGCGCTTTCCTATCATTGGCTGGTTGTCAGACGACAAGCAATAATTCAGGCCAATCGACAGCACAGCATCAAGAGATTGACCAGCTTATTATTAGTGAACCTTTAACGGTCAACTTTAAAAAAGAAGTGGCATTAGCCCGTATTTCAGACTTCTTAGTCAATGGAGAAATCAGTCAAGAGCAACGCGCTAAAGCTTATTATGATCGTGGTTTACTCTATGATAGTTTTGGTTTGGCTAATCTTGCTCGTCTTGATTTTAATCGAGCACTGCGCGTTGACCCTAAGCTGGCTGCCGCTTATAACTTTCTCGGTATTCATTACACGCTTGCAGGTCAGTTTAATAAAGCCTATGAAGCATTTGATACGACATTAGAGCTAGAACCTGATCATGAATATGTTTATTTAAACCGTGGTATTTCTCTGTATTATGGCGGTAAAAATAAGCTTGCTGTTGAGGATTTAACTAAGTTTCATCAGCTTGATCAGACAGACCCATATCGTGTGATTTGGCGTTATCTCACTGAACATAAAATTGATAAACAGCGCGCATTAGATAATTTAAAACAAAACAGAGAAAATATTCCTGATTCTATGTGGGCTAAGCAAGTTGCAGATCTGTATTTAATGAATATTTCAGAGGCGACTTTTGTCAACAACTTAACCAAGAACATTAAGAGCCAAACTGAATTGGCGGAACGCCTTTGTGAAGCCTATTTCTACTTAGGCATTTATGCGAGAATGTATGATCAGCCTGATCGCGCACTTAACTATTTTAAGTTGTCATTAGCGACTAATGTATTTGAATTTGTTGAGCATAAATATGCTCGTCGTGAATTGCTAGAAACGCGTCTTGAGATGCATAAGAATAAGATGTCGCAGAAGCCGTAAATGATAGACCCATTATTTTTTAGTCAGTTTGCTGTTTTAGCAACAGCTCACTTTCTTGCTGTTGCGAGTCCAGGACCTGATTTAGCTGTTGTTTTAAAGCAAAGTGTTTCTTATGGCAGGCGTCATGCTCTAGTCACCAGCGTTGGCATTGGCTTGGCCATTTTAGTGCATGTTAGCTACAGTGTGTTAGGCATAGGGCTGCTGATTAAGCAATCTGAACTGTTGTTCTCATTACTTAAATACTTGTGTGCTGGTTATCTTACCTATATTGGTATTCAAGCGCTACGAGCGAAGCCGTCAGCACCACAAACACGAGAGACTAACGCTGATGCTTCCTTGCCAGCCCAACCGATAACAAAAGCTTTTGGTCTTGGCTTTATTACTAACGTGTTAAACCCTAAGGCGACCCTATTTTTCTTATCGGTATTTTCTGTGGTGTTATCAGCACAGACTCCGATGACATGGATGGCAGGCTATGCGGTATACCTTTCCCTAGCGACTATGGCTTGGTTTTGTATGATCTCCGTTGTACTAAGTCGCCACTCGATTAGACAGCGCTTTTTAGCTTCAGGTTATATTTTTGACCGAGTTATGGGTGTCATTTTAATTTTGTTAGGGGTTAATGTCGCATTTTCACAACTTGTGTAGCAGCTTCTTATTAAGTGGTTAGTAAGTGACATTAATAAGAGTTTATTTTGAGTGCGTCGCCTTAAAAACACTCTAAGGCGATGCATTTTCAATTAAAGCTATTTCTTTTCACTAGAATAACGCCCAGGCGCTAAGATATTGTTAGGATCTAAAGTCGATTTTAACTGTTTCATAAATGCTAAATACTGCGGCTCGGCTTTATTGGTTACTTCCATCCCCGAGATCCCTAATCGATAAGGGTAATAACCCTGTTTGTTAAAGTCATCCATTAGTTGCTGGTGGCATTGATGAGCCGCTTCATCTTGTCCTGGTTCTTCTCGGTCATAAATGATGCTGATGACATTATCGAGACTCCGTTCGTTAATCATCGACATTGAGATCAGAGGTTCAAAGCCATATTTGTCGACGTTACTTTTGATGATCTCAACCATCGCACGCGCATGATGGCCCGTAGTAGGTGCAACGGGGGCACACCAAATAAGGCCACATTTGTCTCTATCTGGATGTGGGTTTTCAGGAACGTCGACCTTTTTACGCCAAAATGTACTGCCAATGATATCTGGTGTTGGGATTCCCTTTTTAAGGCCATGTACTGGAGCCATGACTTTAAGTAAGCGCGGTAAATCAAGCCCTGTGATCCATTTATAGGGTTTTTGTAATTTTATTGCCAGCGACAACATGGTGTCATCGAGAAACCGGATGCTTTTTACTTTACCACTAAAAGCTTTTTTAAGTTGTTTTCTTGCAGAAGCGACTTCTTGCTTGGTCCCGTAGAGAGCCCCTGATACATTCCATGCACCAAAATCCCAAAGCTTTGCAAATTCATCCACCACATCTTGTGTTAACTTGCCATTTTTTCCTACTTTATCCCAGGGAAAGGTCGTAATCGAAGATAAGACTTTAAAGTCGTTACCTATGTGTACGGTACTTTTTACAGTACGGTTAAGTCTGAAGGGCTGTAAGGTGTCGATTAACTCTTCGAGTTGATTATCATGCTCGACCATAATATAAAATGCTTGGAAATATTGTGGTTTAGGCATCAGCCATAACGTTAATTTAGTCACAATACCGAAGTTAGATTGTGTGAATAAACCGTCGACGTACGCACCCACACCCCATTTATAAGTGCTAGCAGCATGGGCGTTATCAAAGCGACTAAAGCCAGTATTGATAATTTCGCCGGAGGGAAGGACGACCTCCATTGAACAAACATGATTAAAATGATCGCCATATGGCGTATGGCCAAAACCTCGTTCGACTGTATTGCCGATGATGCTACAATCGGGACTTGAACCGGTGGCGTCCATCCATAAATTAGAGTCTTTTTGTTGTAAAAAGTCATAGAGCTTTTGTTGTGTCACTCCTGGGCCTATAGTGACGTGTGCTAAGGTCTCGCTAAAGTTTTCGATTGTATCTAAGCGTGATAGCTCCATAATCACGCCTTGCTCACAAGTAGGTACAGCGGAACCATAGCCCCAGTTCATGCCTGATGAAATTGGGTAAACTGGTACGTTAAATTGATTGGCAATCTTAATTGCGGCTTGTACCTCAGCACTATTCTTAGGAGAGATAATGGCTAAAACTTGTTGTGATGTTTCAAAGGTTGCGGTTTGTTTTTGTTCTAATGCGTCGTTCTCGGTGACAACGTGTTCTGGTCCTAGTTGTGTCTGCCAAGCAGATAAAGCACCTTCAAAATCCATGGTTAAGCTCCGTATTAATATTATAAAGTGTGGCCTCTAGCTAAAGGTTAGCATCACTTTGTCAAAGAATGAGAAATAAATGGCCTTTTAAAGGTGCATTTTATCTAGCGGGTACGTGTAGGAACAGTAACACCACAAACATCAACATAATTAGGGCGCTCAATAAAGAATGCTTCGGGTCTATTCATGCGGGATTGCACTAGCTCTTTAAAGCTCGCAGAAGAGGTTTTCATCACTTGCAGCGCGCTTTGTTGATCCTTTGGTACATCAGATGCCACACTGATGGTTTTAATTGGATTGTCATACTGCTTAGTGTCTTTATTAGTAACAGGTTGACGTTGCAGCTGATGCAAATATTGCATACCGCTTCTGACCTGACCAAATACCGTTAAGTTTTTATCGAGGTATCGGGGAGCTTGGCCAATAGTGATATAAAATTCGGTGCCGCCGCTGTGAGGATCGTTACTGCGTGCCATAGCGAATGCGCCTTGACAATGAGGTTGCCAAAATTGATTTTTTTGCTGGTTACTAGCAATTGGGAAACTTTGATAAAAACCAGTATTGGCAGCATAGCCATCACCGTGCGGAAGATAAGTAACATCAAGAGGGGTGTCGGTGTAATAAATACGTTCACTTTTGATCGATGGCTTAGCGTGCTTTACCGCCTTCGTTTTAGCCATATCTCCTGCTTGAGCAACAAAGCCTTCAACATAACGATAGAAGTTTAAGCCGTCGTAAAAGTTTTCTTGAGCGAGTTTTGTTAATTGCTTTACGTGGTTTGGCGCTAGTGCGGAGTTTAGCTCAACAACGACACGTCCCTGTTCAAGTTCGATGTAGAGAGTTTGTTGCAGGTTAAGTTCTCGCCATGCTGACTCTGGAGCATTGGCTATAATCTCACTTGGACCGCGGACCTTTGCTTCTGCCGACGTAAAAGGAGCTGCTGTGAACAGTAGAGACAGTAATCCTGTACTTGTTATTATTTTTTTCATGGTATTCCACTAGGTATTATTGTTATCAAGTCTATAATATATCAATAATTATTACTGTGGTGGGAAAAATATGAGCCAAAGCAAAGACAAAACAACGAACCAAGAGAGTGTATTAAGTAATATGATGATGAGCGATTCAGCTTTGACTCAAGCTTATTTGACTCAGCAACGGGTTGCTCAGTACGGTTTCGATTGGCCATCATGGCATGGCGTGTTAGAAAAAGTTAAGGAAGAGGTTGAAGAAGTTAACAATGAGTTAGAAGCTGATGTTATTGACCGGTGTAAAGTCAAAGATGAGATTGGTGACTTACTGTTTGCTGTGGTCAATTTAGCAAGAAATCAAGGTTTAGACCCTGAAACGGTACTCAGTGAAGCAACCAAAAAGTTTACTAACCGCTTTTTGCAAGTAGAAGCGCTCTTGCACAGAGAAGATAGTAACATTAAACAAGCCAATTTAAGTGAGATGGAGCAGGCATGGCAAAAAGTCAAATTGAACGAATTGGAATGTGATTAATTGCTAGAAAAAGTAAGATTTAAATTGTTCAACCGTCGATGATTTGCTAATATGCCGTCCCGTCTAGTAATCAACTTTTAAACCGAAGCAATATCTTATTTATACGATAAGGTAAGCCTTTGGCGTTATTGCTATTTCAATTCTATAAACTCGGATTCTCAGGTTCAACATGACAACGAAATATATTTTTGTGACGGGCGGAGTTGTATCTTCGCTAGGTAAAGGTATTGCAGCAGCATCATTAGCGGCAATTTTAGAAGCGCGTGGTCTAAAAGTAACAATGATGAAGTTGGACCCTTATATTAATGTCGATCCGGGTACCATGAGCCCAATTCAGCACGGCGAAGTATTTGTTACTGAAGACGGCGCTGAAACCGATCTTGATTTAGGGCACTACGAGCGATTCATTCGTACCAAAATGACTAAAGGTAATAACTTCACTACGGGTCGTATCTACGAAGAAGTATTACGTAAAGAGCGTCGCGGCGATTACCTTGGTGCCACTATTCAGGTTATCCCTCATATTACCAATGCGATGAAAGATCGTATTGTCTCGGGTTGTAAGGGCGCTGACGTTGCGATTGTTGAGCTTGGTGGAACAGTAGGTGATATCGAATCACAACCATTCATTGAAGCAATTCGTCAACTAGGTACTGAAGTTGGTCGCGATCACGCGATGTACATGCACTTAACATTAGTTCCATACCTTGCAGCCTCTGGTGAAGTTAAAACTAAGCCAACTCAACACTCTGTTAAAGAGCTACGCTCTATTGGTGTTCAGCCTGATATCTTGGTATGTCGTTCAGAAGTCGGTATCCCTAGTAATGAACGTTCTAAAATTGCTTTGTTCACAAACGTTGCAGAGAAAGCCGTTATCTCATTACCTGATATGGACAGCATCTACAAAATTCCTGCGTTATTAAAAGCACAAGGCTTAGATGAGTATGTTGTTAACCGTTTTAATCTTGAATGTCCTGAAGCTGACTTAAAAGAGTGGGAACAGGTTGTTTATGAAGAAGCTAATGCAACGGGCACCGTAAACATTGCAATGGTTGGTAAGTACATCCAACTGCCAGATGCTTATAAGTCAGTCAACGAAGCGTTAAAGCATGCAGGCCTTAAGAACCGCGTCAACGTTAAAATTAATTATGTAGACTCGCAAGACCTTGAGTCTAAAGGTACTGACATTTTAAAAGAGATGGATGGTATCCTAGTGCCGGGTGGCTTCGGCGACCGTGGTGTTGAAGGTAAAATTTTAGCGGCTAAGTTTGCACGTGAAAACAATGTACCTTACTTTGGTATCTGTTTAGGAATGCAAGTGGCGTTAATTGAGTTCGCTCGCAATGTAGCATTGTTAGAAAACGCAAACTCAACTGAATTTGATAAAGAATCAGAAAATCCGGTGGTAGGTCTAATCACTGAGTGGTTGGATGAAGACGGTAATGTTGAACAGCGTACGGATAACTCTGATTTAGGTGGAACGATGCGTGTAGGCGCACAATTATGTCACTTAGAGCCAGGTTCGAAAGCCGCTGAGTTATATAACTCGACCACGTGTATGGAACGTCATCGTCACCGTTTTGAGGTTAACAATAACTTTGTTGATCGTTTAAAAGCATCAGGGTTAAGTTTCACGGGACTTTCGTCAGATAAAAAGCTGGTTGAAATCATTGAAATAAAAGATCATCGTTGGTTTGTTGCTGGCCAGTTCCATCCGGAATTCACCTCAACGCCTCGAGATGGTCATCCATTGTTTGAAGGCTTTGTTGCTGCTGCAACGCAGTTTCAACAAGACTAAGTAAAAATTAAAAGCCGCCATTGAGCGGCTTTTTAACATTTTAAGGGGGATGATAGCGCTGTCATTTATGCATTTGTCGTCCAAAAGTGTAAGTGAAGTAGTAATCTTTTCTTCTTGTATTTCAGTAGTTATTGCCATTAAATAGGGCAAGTTAATTTAAAATTTATAGAGATAGTAAACATGTCAAAGATTGTTAAAGTTATTGGTCGCGAAATCATGGACTCTCGTGGTAACCCGACAGTTGAAGCCGAAGTTCATCTTGAGTCTGGTGCGACAGGTATGTGTTGTGCACCTTCAGGTGCGTCAACTGGTTCACGTGAAGCATTAGAATTACGTGATGGCGACAAGAGCCGCTACCTTGGTAAAGGCGTACTAAAAGCCGTTGCAGCTGTAAATGGTCCAATTGCAGAGGCGCTTGTAGGTCAAGACGCTAGCGAGCAAAGTGTTATCGATAACATTATGATCGAGCTTGATGGTACTGAGAACA
This sequence comes from Psychrobium sp. 1_MG-2023, assembly GCF_030689115.1. NCBI lineage: Bacteria > Pseudomonadati > Pseudomonadota > Gammaproteobacteria > Alteromonadales > Shewanellaceae > Psychrobium > Psychrobium sp. 1_MG-2023. Next base: position 9,540 of record NZ_JAUYVJ010000033.1, read on the forward strand.
AAGCTAAGTTTGGTGCAAATGCTATTCTGGCAGTATCTTTAGCTGCGGCACGTGCTGCTGCTTCTGATAAGCGTATTCCTTTATACCAACACATCAGTGAGTTAAATGGTACAGCGGGTCAATACTCAATGCCTTTACCAATGATGAACATCATCAATGGTGGTGAGCACGCTGATAACAACGTTGATATCCAAGAGTTCATGGTACAACCTGTTGGTGCTAAAACCTTTACTGAAGGTCTACGTATGGGCGCAGAAGTGTTCCATTCTTTAAAGAAAGTTTTAAACAGTAAAGGTTACAACACTGCTGTTGGTGACGAAGGTGGTTTTGCCCCTGATTTGGGTTCAAATGCTGAAGCACTAGCTGTTATTAAAGAAGCGGTTGCTAATGCCGGTTACACGCTAGGTACTGACATTACATTAGCTCTTGATTGTGCTGCCTCTGAATTCTACAGCGATGGCCAGTACAACCTAAAAGGTGATAACAAAGTATTTGACGCTGAAGGCTTTGGCGATTACTTAAAAGCACTAACAGAAGAGTACCCAATCGTTTCTATCGAAGATGGTCTTGACGAAAGTGACTGGGATGGCTGGGCAAGCTTAACGGCTAAGCTTGGTGATAAAGTTCAACTAGTGGGTGATGATTTATTCGTTACTAACACTAAGATCCTTGCACGCGGTATCGAAAACAGCATCGGTAACTCTATCTTAATTAAGTATAACCAAATTGGTAGCTTAACTGAGACACTTGAAGCGATTAACATGGCTAAAGAAGCTGGTTTCACTGTAGTTATTTCACATCGTTCTGGTGAAACTGAAGATGCATTCATCGCTGATTTAGCGGTAGGTACTGCAGCTGGTCAAATCAAAACTGGCTCTTTAAGCCGTAGTGACCGTGTTGCTAAATACAACCAATTATTACGTATTGAAGAAGCGTTAGGCGCAAGTGCTCCTTACAACGGTTTATCTGAAGTTAAAGGTCAATAAGTTTCTCTTTAATGAAACTGTATTGAACCATCATCATTTTTAAGTGATGATGTGAAAGGCTGCTTAAGTAATTAAGCAGCCTTTTTTTATATTGATAGGTTAAGGGGTTATTGTTGTTGAAAATAACGTTACGGCAGTTTACTGATGCTGATAGGGATTTATTAGTTGATTATCTTAACTGCTCAGAGGTGACGCAATACATCACGGCGGCTATCCCGAGCCCCTATACCGTTGTCGATGCTAATGGTTGGATTGAATATGCCAATAAAACCGAGTATATCTATGCAATTGAATACCAAGGTTTGCTTGTTGGTGCTATATCGGCGCAAGTTGGTGCGTTTGAATATAAGCGCAGTGCTGAGTTGGGTTATTGGGTTGCTAAGCGCTATTGGAATCAAGGAATAGCGACACAAGCCGTTTCACTCTGTTGTGAGTTACTATTTACCCAAACAAAACTCAATCGTTTATTTGTCTCTGTTGTGTCAGAAAATGGCGCGTCTATTCGGGTACTTGAAAAGAATGGCTTTAAAATTGAAGGCATATTAAAACAAGCCTCATTTAAAGAGGGGGTTTACTTTGATGAGCACTTATTGGCAATCACTAAGTAATGGCTTTCAGATGAGACATTACTAAATGAGAGATTCCGGCTAAAAGCCTGCCGGAACGACGCCTTTGAGGGCGGCAATTATCCTTGTGCTGAAAGTGTTGGATTCAGGCCCTCGTTTTAACTGGTCCTAAAATCTAACAAAATTGAGATTCCGGCTAAAAGCCTGCCGGAACGACGCCTTTGAGGGCGGCAATTATCCTTGTTGCTGAAAGTGTTGGATTCAGGCCCTCGTTTTAACTGGTCCTAAAATCTAACAAAATTGAGCTTCCGGCTAAAAGCCTACCGAAACGACGCCTTTGAGGACGCTAATCATTCTTGTGCTGAAAGTGTTTTTATTCGCGGCCTCGCTTAGGTCAACAACGTGAGTGACGTTCATTGTTTTTGTCCGCAGTCCAAGTTACGATTCAGACATTTAACTAATTGAAAATAAATTAATCTTTTGATAATTTCATTGTTGGTATTTATAAAGCGAGCTGATTAAAACTATGACTACATTATCAATTTATCAAGTAGACGCCTTTGCGACCCGTACTTTCGAAGGCAACCCTGCCGCTGTTATCCCGCTGTCAGAATGGCTCGATGATTCGATTTTACAAAAAATAGCTGAGGAAAATAATTTATCTGAAACGGCTTTCTTTGTTAAATCGGGTGAGCATATTGACCTTCGTTGGTTTACTCCACTCGAAGAGGTGGACTTATGTGGGCATGCGACGCTAGCAACAGCCCATGTTTTGTATCAACATTTAGGCTTTCAGCAACAGCAAGTAAGATTTCAAACCCGAAGTGGTAAACTCGTTGTTACTCGACATGACAATAGTTTTTCTATGGACTTTCCAGCGACTAAACCACAAATTGTAACTGCACCTGTCGCATTACTTAATGGCTTAGGCAATGTTACTCCGAAGCAGGTCATCGCGGGGTTTGATTATATTGTCGAGTTAGGCAGTGAGCAAGAGCTTATCGATTTAGTCCCAGACTTTGCCGCTTGGCATGAACTGGATCGACGCGGTGTTGTGGTCACAGCAAAAGGTGAAGATACCGACTTTGTTAGCCGCTGCTTTTACCCTAAATTACGGGTGAATGAAGACCCGGTCACTGGGTCCGCTCATTGTCAGTTAACCCCTTACTGGGCGGAAAAGTTGGATAAAACACAGTTAACTGCAAAACAGCTGTCGACTCGTGGTGGTGAACTTACATGTCACCTACGAGGGGAACGGGTGATACTCGAAGGGCGAGCTGTAGATTATATGCGCGGTGAAATAACGATCGGCACAGCCTAACTTACCATCCTTGGTATGTCGTACAATACGGTAGCTTGTGCTTAGCTACTCTCGTATGCAAGTGGGTCGGTTAGACCATTTTTAGCAAAGGCTTCTAAGCGCTCTTGACATGAACCACACACGCCACAAGACTGTTCACGGCCGTTATAACAAGTCCAAGTCTGTCCATAATCTAGCCCCATACGCAAGCCATCAGCTAAGATCTCAATCTTATTATTTTTGATATAGGGTGAGACAATATCAACAGGCTCATAATTGGCAATTTGCGACACTTCATTCATTTTATGAACAAATTCAGGACGACAATCAGGATATATTGCGTGATCGCCACTGTGTGCTCCGTAGTACACTGCATTGGCTTCAATAGAAACAGCGTAGGCAATGGCCATCGATAACAAGACCATATTTCTATTAGGTACGACGGTTGACTTCATACTGTCTTCTTCATAATGCCCTTCAGGAATATCGATATCACTAGTGAGTGACGAACCAGCCATCAACTGATTAATTGCACTGATATCGACAACCTTATGCGGAACATTTAACGTTTTACAGACCTGTGCGGCTACATCGACTTCTTTACTGTGGCGTTGGCCATAATTAAAGGTTAGTGGGTAGACAGCTTTACCCTCTTCAATGGCTTTATGTAACACGGTAAAAGAGTCCATGCCACCAGAGTAAATCACCACAACTTTTTCTTTCATCTTGCTTGTATCTCGGCTATATATAACGTATAAACGCTCAGTTTACGCGAACTTTAAGCAAATGAGTATGATCAAGCTACCACTTAATGAAATTTTTGAATCAATCCAAGGTGAGGGCTCCTTTACTGGTGCACCGTCGATTTTCGTTCGTTTACAAGGTTGTCCTGTAGGCTGCGCTTGGTGTGACACTAAACATAGCTGGTATCTTAATGAAGAAGATAAAACCTCCTTTGAACAGGTACTTGCTAAAACGGGTGACGGTGATAGCTGGTGTGACGTTGAAGTGGATCAACTGATAGCGCACTTGTTAACTTACAAGGCGCGTCACATTGTTATCAGTGGCGGTGAGCCATGTATGTATGATTTGGTGCTATTAACCACAGAACTTGAAGCTAATGGTTTTAGTTGTCAAATTGAAACATCAGGAACTTTTGATGTGAAAGTGAGTGACAGTACTCATGTTACGGTCTCCCCTAAAGTTGCGATGAAAGGGGGTTATGAAATTCTAGATCAAGCCTTAGTACGCGCTAATGAAATCAAACATCCAGTGGCAATGAGTCGACATATTGATGAGCTAGATGCCTTATTGGCGAGGTTAACACCCGAGCAACTCGCGCAAAAGAAAATATACTTACAGCCGATTAGTCAACAGAAGCGAGCTACACAATTGGCTATTGATACTTGTATTGAGCGTAATTGGTGGCTTTCAATTCAAACACACAAGTATTTAGCAATTCAATAGAACGCCAGTCAGTGAGGTTAACGCCAATGTTTACCTCACGTTGACTACTTACAATTCACACCAATGGCCTTTATACCAAAAATCTTCTATTTGTTTGCTGTAACTGGAAATAGTTAACTTCTGCTTCTCACGCCATTGGGGGTTGTAATAAGTATCTAAATATCGAGAGCCGTCATCACAAATAAGAGTAACCATTGATCCTGATTTATTTTCAGCCACTAACTGCTTCATTAGACTAAGAACACCATAAAAATTAGTACCAGTAGAACCCCCAATCTGTCGTCCTAGCAGCTTTTCTAAAAATAACATACTTGCAATCGATGCGGCATCAGGTACTTTTTGCATTGAATCGATAACATCAGGGATAAAGGATGCCTCAACTTTTGGACGACCGATCCCTTCGATTCTTGACCCTTGCTTGTTAGTTAAATTATTATCACGGCTATGGTAATAATCATAAAAGACCGAATTCTCAGGATCTACCACATGCAGTCTGGTATTGAGTTGGTTGTATCTTATATAGCGACCAATTGTTGCACTAGTGCCTCCAGTACCACTACCCATGACTACCCAATGTGGTTGCGGATGGGGCTCTTTGGCTAGTTGATTAAAGATACTCTCGGCAATATTGTTATTACCGCGCCAATCTGTTGCGCGCTCAGCATAAGTAAACTGATCAATAAAATGCCCATTGGTTTGTTTAGCCAATTGTCGAGAGGCTTGATAAAGTGCACTAGGGTCCTCGACTAAATGACATTGGCCACCATAAAACTTGATTAAGTCGATCTTTTGTTGTGAAGTATTTGCTGGCATCACGGCAATAAAAGGCAGACCGAGCAATCGCGCAAAATAAGCTTCAGAAACAGCTGTGCTCCCCGAGGACGCTTCAATAATGGTAGTGTTTTCTTTTATCCAGCCGTTACATAAACCATACAAGAACAACGAGCGGGCTAAACGATGCTTTAAGCTGCCGGTCGGGTGGGTTGACTCATCTTTGAAATAAAGTTGAATGCTAGGGAATTGAGGCACTTCAACCTTTAAAAGGTGGGTGTCTGCACTACGTTGATAGTCTGCTTCTATTTTCGCGATTGCTTGATTTATCCAAGCTCTTGGCTTTACCATTAACTTCTCAAACGATTAAACTTTGATATAAGGTATAACAAAAATGGATATGAATCACGATTTAATTGCATTAGCCAATGTGAGAATGCCTTTTGGTAAGCATCGCGATCAACTTATTCATCGTTTGCCAGAGAGGTACCTTATTTGGCTGCGGAGCCAGGATATTGTCAAAGGGAAACTTGCAGTGCAAATTGATCAAATTGCAGAAATAAAGCTTAATGGTTTAGAGCGATTATTAACACCTTTAGTAAAAGGCTAGCTAGCGGCAATTACTTTTTCTGTAATTGATTGAAGTCTGTTCTTAGTTTTACAAATCGTTTTTGGTGAGCTTTAGATAGTTTCATACCGTTTAAGACACGGAAGGATTCTTTACACTCACCCATCAGTGACTTAACGTATTTCTTTTTTTCTTGCATCAACTTAATCTGCGCCTGAGCCACATTAAGCACAGCGCCAGAATTAACAGGGGAGATAAATATTGCTTGTTTAAATAATTCTAACGCTTCGAGGTTGTTACCAGCACTATAGGCGTCTATACCTTGGCGTGTTATTTTATTAAATTCTGCTTTCTTTTCTACGACTTCGTCATCATTTAATCGCGCTTGAATTTGATTCGTGATGTCATTCGTATCATCGAGTTGTTCTGCGAACTTAGATGCCAATTCAAAGTCACTTAAATTTAACAGCGTAATACAGGTATCCGGCGCCAACTCATCGGGTAAGCTCCATTCATCATCTTCATCACAAAAGCCATGGATTGCCTCCATTAACGTTTTCTTCGATAATAAGGTTTCACCTTTGGCGGATTGGAGCTGTGAAATGATGACCCCTTCTAGAGCACTAAAATGATATTTTAACTGTCTTCCTTCTTCGAGCTTTGCACGGTGAAGGGTACTGGTTAGTTCATTTTGCAGCTTATAAATAGCATTGGGTTCTTCACTGTGGGCGACTTGATTAATAATGCTGCGCGTATAATTAAACAAATGGTCTGTGCCAGTATGGACTGAGCGACGGCTTAGTTGGAGTAACTGGCCGTAGCTATCTTTTACCAGTGCGTGGTTGTGGTTTGCTGTGGCAACATCCACCATTAGCTGATGGCGGCTCATTGAATAAGGAGATATCTCTAAACTCTTAGTTAACGTTTTTTCAGCTGTTTCTGCTTGCTTATTCGCTAGCTGTACTTGTGCTAATAAGTCCATGGCATCCACGTTATTAACCTGTTGCTTTAATACTGCTTTTAAACGCGCTTCTGCATGTTCTAATTTTGATAGACCAAGGTAAGCACGAGCAAGGGTAATGTTGGCCCAGATAAGCTCGCGTTCCTTTAAGATGCTAGCAAGTATTTCCGTTGCTTCCTCATACCGTTCTTCACGACACATAAAATCAGTCATCATTTGCAATATTAAGGCACTATAACGATTTTTTTCTTTGATTAAACTTTTGCAGGTGGCGATAGCCCGTGGGAAGTCTTTTTTGTCAGAGCAATGATGAATAGCGCTAAGGGATAATCGCTTAGACCAAGCTTTCTGTAAGCGATTATCAAGCAACCGTTGGGAGAATGGCTTAATGATATAATCGTCAGGCGCCATTTCCATTGTGCCAAGGACTGCGGCGCGGTCGGTTTCTGCGGAGACAATAACAAAGAGAGTATCTGGCTTGATTAAGCGTAGCGTCCTAAGTTCTTCCAGTAACTGGCGACCATTTTTATTGCTACCGAGGTTATATTCAACCAGTAATAAATGATATTCCTTAGCTCGACAAGCGCGCACCGCAGCTTCACCGTTATCGGCAAAGTCTACTTTTCTAACCCCAAAATTACTTAATATACCTTTCATCATTATTTGAAAGGGACGCTGAGGATCAACAAGTAATACTTGAAGCTTTGGGTAAGGTATTTTTATTACTGCAGACAATAAATGTCCTTATATTCCATAAACGGTATAAGTGGTTATCATATAAGAAATCGAAAGAAATAAAAATAATAAATAACTAATAGTGTAGAGGAGTTACAGGGTGTTAGGAAGATTTTTGAGTCTTAGAAGAGAGCTTGATGGTGGAGGGAGGTGGATTCGAACCACCGAAGGCTGAGCCGGCAGATTTACAGTCTGCTCCCTTTGGCCACTCGGGAACCCCTCCAATCAAGTACGGAGCGCATAGTAGTGCACTTAGCGGTGAAGGTAAAGCATTTTTTTATAAAAATTTATTAAAGTTCTTATTAAGTGTGCCGATAAGTTAATTAGTGTACATTTACGTGTGTTTTCTATGCAGATTGGCGAACTTTTAGTCGGAGAAATCCAGCTAGGGCAACAATTAAATAATAGTATTGAACAAAGTCAGCAAGCTGACTTTGCGCTATTACTGTCAATGCTATCAAAAGATGTCTGTGACCAAAGCCAATTTCATTTTAAACAGCAAGATCAAACTGAGACGACTGAACAAATTGATCTGAGAAAGCAATTTGAAATGCCGCAACCTCAGCAATTAATCGGTGAAGAAAAGGATAGTGCACAATCATTGTCTCAAACCAAGATTGCTGCTGAAGAAGGGTTAGTGGCAGCACGCTTAAGCCATTGTATTCAACCTGAACCATTGTGTTATCAATTAGAAAAAATTGAAAGTTTTGAACGCGATATCTTTGATAATCTTGATTTTGTTAACGCTGCTAAAGTGCTGGGCCAATCAGTTGAGCCGATTGAGTCTGCTATAAACCTGAATCAGGTTATTGCTGCACAACAGGCTTATCAGGCAAACCTTATTTAACCCCTTTCTATTTCAAGCCCGTTTGAGTAATGGTTAACTACCACAACATTTCTTAAATTTTTTGTTACTACCACAAATACAAATATCGTTACGCTTGGGCATTGGTATCTTTTGTTCTGGATACGTCGCATCAACATAGTACCAAGCATGCGTTGGTAAGCTTTCTTTCTCTGTTAAGCGCTCTGCTAACAGGCTGTCTATCGGTTGCTGTGAAAAGGTTGAATGTTCATGGTGATAGTGAATTTCGCCGTCTTGTTTATACCAAGCTATAAATTCGACCTGAACATTCGGGCCTTGTTCTGTGAAAGAACGAACGTCAAGCCCTAACCAATGGCATTGGCTATTCCATTGCTTAATCGATTGGTGAGAAATGTTATGTCTCGTTTGAGGGCTGTGAGTAATTACAAGATAGTCAATGTCTGCGACTACAAAAGCGCAATAACGGCTCTTCATTAATTGATGTGCATTTGTGGCAGTTAAAGTGCCTTGATGCAGTGGCGAGCAGCATTGTTGATAGGTTAGCTCAGACCCACAAGGGCAGTTACTCATGAGTGGTGTAGTTTTCATACCATTGGGCTGGGTAGTAAGGATCGTAATGTAAATTGTCGACCGCTTTTGCGTTGATATAGGACTTTATTTTTGCTTTACTGTTTGCTTCAGCCCAAATTCCCCAACTGTCATCTGACTGACGTTTGAATGTAATCATAAACTTCCCTGCATGTTGTTTTGCTGGCTGTTTACTTTCTTTGGGCGGAATAATTGTGACAACATAATAGCCGACATCGTTAATCGTATTTTCACCGGTGAGACGATTAGTTACCCTAAATTGAAGATCTAAAGATGAGTTATGCTTTTTAAGCCGCGAAAAATAACGACTGTACAATTGCATTAAATCATTTTGTCCTTGCATGACTGGTAAATGCTTACCAGCAGAGATGTAATGTCCATCTGGTGTATATACATCGACCATTTTTTGCGGATCAAGCGATAAATATGCTTTGCTTAATCGCTCATAGCATATATTGACTTCAGGTTGGGTTACTCCTGTTAACTGATCTTTCTGTTGCTGTGCAAAGGCAACAGAACTTGCCACGCCACTTGTTAGCATGGCAGCCGTAAGCCAGAAGACAGATTTTTTATAACAGAAATTCATTAATGTCATTATGGATAACCCTTATTAAACTAGGTTTATTTTGTGCTAGATAATGTGTCAAGTAAAGTTGAACATTGGTACAAAATGTTTCTAAAGGTTATTTTGTGAAATATTAATATATAATTCAATAGTCTAATTAATTTGTTTTTACTAAAGTACTAATACTTAATGTTTTGGTGTGAATAGTGAATGGTATAATTTTGCAGCATATTCGTCAGTCATGCCGGAAATATAATCACAGATAATGCGCATCTGAACTTCATCTTTTTTATCTTGGGCGTCTAACCATCGTCCTTTGGTGGTTTCTGGCAATAACCGAAGAGGGTCTGATGCAAAAGCTTCAAATAACTCCATGACAATTTGTTGCCCCTTATATTCCATTGCTTGAAATTCAGGTTTCAAGATGACTCGGTTAAAGACAAAGCGTTTTAGTATTTCAAGTAGCGCAAAGTAATCAGGACTTAGTTTTGCATTATATGCGAGTAAGGGCTCTTCAAATCCATCAACTTTCACAATATCAATTGCCGTTACTAGTATGTTAACAAGTTCTCCAATGGCGTCTTTACGCAGGTATTGCTCTGTAGAAAATAGTTTTTGGGTGATTTCATCGATTTCATCTTCAATAGGATTATGCTCAAGGTCACTCAGTACATTAACAACGTCTTTACGCCACTGGTTATAGCTGACTGTTCCCATGACTATAGCATCTTCTAAATCATGAACTGAGTAGGCGATATCATCTGCTAACTCCATTACCGAGCAATCAAAGGACTTATACTGACTTTGCTGGTGGGGAGATGGCTGTTTAGCATCAATTATTGCTCTGGTACTACTTAGTAGTGTTATATCTTGAGATGATAACGGCTCAAGTACCCAAGATAAAGCACTGGCATCAACATCGAAAATAGCTTTTGGTGGTAACCAATTGTGCGCTTTTAATTGTCTAAAACTCTCACTGGGCTGGTCGGGATAGTGACCTACTACCTGCTGATGCAAGACGGGATACTTTAAAGTGCCTAGCAAGCTGCGCCTAGTTAAATTCATGCCGTGCAGTGGGGTATAAGGCTCAAGTCTAGTTAGTATTCTAAACGTTTGACCATTCCCTTCGAACCCACCATGATCGCGCATCATGTAGTTTAGTGCAACTTCGCCACCGTGACCAAACGGTGGGTGACCAATATCATGGGCGAGGCCAAGCGTTTCAATTAAGGTTTCATTAAACCCTAATAACCGATCTAAGTCAGGATGATATGCACTGAGATGGCTAATTATCCCTGCACCGATTTGTGCAACTTCAAGCGAGTGTGTTAATCGCGTACGGTAAAAATCACTTTGCCCAATACCGACGACCTGCGTCTTTGCTTGTAAACGTCTAAAGGCTGCTGAGTGTAAAATTCGGGCTCGGTCACGTTGATAACTGTTGCGGTGATCGTGGTGACGCTCTTTGCCTTCTGCGTTTTTTCTAGCCAGCCATAGGGATGTTATCTGTTTATCGTTCATTAGATACACTTGAAAGGATTTAATTAAACTCAGTATAGTGTACGCCTTGCTTTAAGTCATTATTGTTTTAAAGCAAGACGCTAGCTCAAGGGCCTAATTTAATTATCATTTTTCAGTTTTAACAGAGCACTCCAATGATAAACATGCCTTAGGTCTATTGAGAATAGGTTGATAAAAAACGGCCAAACTTTTCCATGGCTGCAGTTAAATCGTGAGCGTGAGGAAGCGAGACAATTCTAATATGGTCGGGCTCAGGCCAATTAAAGGCAGTACCATGAACAAGTAGAATTTTTTCCGTTTTCAGTAGGTCGAACACCAGTTGTTGATCGTCTTTAATATTAAATTTTTTGATATCAAGCTTCGGAAATAAATACATTGCCCCTTTTGGCTTAACACAGGTAACACCATCAATCTGAGTTAAGGCATCGTACGCTGCGTTACGTTGCTCGAGCAAACGTCCTCCTGGTAATATCAACTCATTAATACTCTGATAACCGCCTAAAGCAGTCTGAATCGCATGTTGACAGGGGACATTAGCACACAGGCGCATTGACGCGAGCATGTTTAAGCCATCGATATAACCTTGGGCTTTAAATTTTGCGCCAGAGATAACCATCCAGCCAGCACGAAAGCCAGCAATACGGTAAGCTTTAGATAAGCCATTAAATGTCACGATGACTAAATCGTTCGCTAATGAAGCCGTGTGGGTATGGGTGACACCATCAAACAATATTTTGTCGTAGATTTCATCAGAGAATACCACGAGATTAAATTCTCGGGCAATTTGTAATAGCCCTAGCAACAGCTCTTCAGAGTACACTGCCCCTGTTGGGTTGTTTGGGTTGATAATCACAATTGCTTTAGTGTTTTTTGACACCTTACTGCGAATATCCTCAAGGTCAGGGAACCAGTCCGCTTGTTCATCACAGCGGTAATGCACAGCTTTACCGCCAGCCAAGTTTACTGAGGCTGTCCACAAGGGATAATCAGGTGCTGGCACGAGCACTTCATCTCCGTTATTGAGAAGCGCCATGGTCGCGATTTGAATTAATTCAGAAACACCGTTTCCAATATAAATGTCGTCAACATCGATGTGCTCGATGACTTCTTGATAGTGATGAAAAACCGCTTTTCGCGCCGAGAATAAGCCTTTAGATTCACAGTAACCTTGTGCTTGGGGTAAATTGTAGATCACGTCCCGAACAATCTCATCGGGAGCTTCAAACCCGAAAGGCGCAGGATTACCGATATTAAGTTTTAAGATTCGGTGGCCTTCTTCTTCAAGTCGCTGTGCTTCTTCATGAACTGGACCGCGAATGTCATAACAGACATTATGTAATTTGTTCGACTTGTTGAACACCTTGAGTCTCCACAGAAATATTATAAATTAGTAGCATTAAACGACTGTTCAACATAGCTTAAAATTAATGATATAGAAAGGGCGACTTTAGTATTCTTTTTAGGCATAAAAAAACCTCGCTAAGCGAGGTTTTTAATGACGGTAGTTGTTAACGGTTAAGCTAATTCAGCTAAACACATTTCCTCTTGGATTTGTTTAACCCAAGCTTCAACACGTTCGTCAGTTAATTCTGGTTGACGATCTTCGTCAATACCTAGACCGATAAAGTGGCTTTCATCAGCTAATGCTTTTGATGCTTCAAACTCATAGCCTTCAATTGGCCAGTGACCTACAATAATCGCCCCTTTAGGTTCGATGATGTCTTTGAGTGTGCCCATAGCGTCTAAGAAATACTCTGCGTAATCTTCTTGGTCACCACAACCGAAGATTGCAACAAGTTTATCGTTGAAGTCAATGTTTTCTAACTCTGGGAAAAAATCATCCCAATCACATTGTGCTTCACCGTAGTACCATGTTGGGATACCTAATAATAATAAATCAAATGATTCGAGTTCTGCTGGTGTTGCTTTGGCGATGTCATAAACATCAACTAAGTTTTTACCAAGCTGTTTTTGAATCATCTTTGCAACAGCTTCGGTGTTACCCGTATCACTGCCAAAAAACATACCTACACTAGCCATAAATATTCCTATGCTTTATCTAGTTCTATTGTCTCTGGTGACAGTGTATCGTTGGTATGCGATAAAGCATTGATCTGTGTCACCAGTATTGATTCTATTACTTGACTGCGGCTCATGTTGTTTACTGCAGCAAGCTCGTTTAATTTATTGAATAACTCTGTTTCAACTTTTAATTCAACGCGTTTTAGGCCCTTGGCTTTGTCTCGTTTGACTTGGTTACGCTTGTTAACCAATAATTGGTCTTTACGAGAAAGCGGATTAGTTTTAGGGCGTCCACGGTTTTTTTCGTTGGCAAACAGATCAATGGTTGTTCTATCGTTGGATGCTTTTGCCATATCTTTTATCTGTAAACGTCTTGATTAACCAAGACCGTTTGTATTCCAAAATGCTTGAATTAGTCCCTTAGCAACGAAGCCAAGGCAGCCAAAGGTCAGAACACCCCATACAACGATTTTTCCAAAGAAAGGTACTTGTCCTTTCTTTAATACGTCATGGATAGCCATACCAATAAGAAAGAAAATCCCAGCGAATAAGAAGTTTAATCCTACTGTTTCAAGTTGTTGAAATTCTTGTGGAGTCATTGTTGTAACTAGGGTTGTGAAATTATTGAGGCGCAATATAGCATAATAGCCGTAGTGGTGCTACGGCTCTATTATAAAATTTATTGCGCGGTCTATCTGATTTTTTTGACTCTTTAATTTTGATGGTTGCTAAGAAAGTCATCGACTATTTTGTTTACGCTAGCAGGCTTTTCTGCATGGAGCCAATGACCCGTTCCTTGCACTATTTTTGCTTGTGCTTGAGGGAAGTAGCCCATGATTGTCGGGCGATGCTCAGCGAGGATATAGTTTGAATTTCCTCCTTTTACAAATAGGGTCGGCTTATCATAAGTTCCCGTTGTCGTCAGGCCAGTAATAATACTGCTATAGTTTTTATGTAAGCCGTCTAGATTGCAGCGCCAAAAATGGGTTGAGTTGGTATCTTTTGCTAAGTTTTTTAACAGAAATTGTGCAATACCAGGTTCAATACCTTGAGCGACGAGATGTTTACTGGCGTCAGTTCTATTATTTATTTGTTCTAGGTTCACTGTTTTGAGTGCGTTAAAAATATGATTATGACGATCAGTGTAGGCTACTGGTGCGATATCTATGACGGTTAATGTGTTAATAAGTTGCGGTTTTAAAAGCGCTAGCTCCATGGCGACTTTTCCACCCATAGAGTGCCCGACAATATTGACCTTATTTAAACCCAGCTCATCACACAGATCAGAAACGCTATTAGCCATATCCGGATAGCTAATCGAGTTTGTGTGTGGCGAAAGGCCGTGATTGGGTAAATCAATGCTGATCACTTGATATGTAGTTGAGAGGTGACGGGCTAAGCGGCCCAAATTATCTAAGGTGCCAAATAAACCGTGTAATAAGATAACCGGTTGCCCGTCGCCAATAATTTTGTAATTAAGTTGCATTTTTGTTCTCTACTTTTATGAAGCGTAACCGTCAGAGGATAAGGGGTTAAACACGCTAAAATTGCGATAAACAACAATTAAGAATGAATACAAACGCTTAGCTTATTTAAACGTTCGTTTTAATTTAATTTTTTAATTAATAATAAGTTAAGTCTATTTTTAAACAAATAAACTTTGAGTTGTAGTAAGTATTTTAACTGATCTTTTAGACTAAAGGATATATAATTACCGTTAATAATCAGTATAACAATTTGTGATGGCTTAAACGCATCATAATAAAAAATAACACTGGATGATGTAATTATGCCAACAAAAAATGACAAGCCACTTTATATTCCTTATTCAGGACATGCACTATTAGAAACCTCTTTACTAAACAAAGGAAGTGCTTTTAGCAAATCTGAACGTGCTAACTTTAATTTAAGCGGACTATTACCTCCTTTAATTGAAACAATTGAAGAGCAGGTTGATCGTGCATACGCGCAATTTAGTAAATTCAACAGTAGTTTAGACAAGCATATCTATTTACGTCGTATTCAAGATATGAACGAAACGCTTTACTACGCTTTAATTGAACAGCACCTAGAAGAAATGATGCCTGTGATTTACACACCCACAGTGGGAGAAGCTTGTGAAAAGTTTTCTGATATCTATCGCTGCGCCCGTGGTTTATTTATTTCTTATGATCAGCGTCATGATATGGATGACATACTACGCAATGCTATCAAGCCTAATGTTAAGGTCATTGTTGTAACTGATGGTGAGCGTATTCTAGGGTTAGGCGACCAAGGAATGGGTGGTATGGGCATCCCAATTGGTAAGTTATCACTATACACAGCTTGTGGCGGCATCAGTCCTGCTTATACTTTGCCGGTGATGCTTGATGTCGGAACCAATAACCAGTCATTAATTGATAACCCGATGTATATGGGTGTAAAAAGCCCACGTATTGATGGTGATGAATACTTTGAGTTTATTGATACTTTTATTCAGGCCGTCAAACGTCGCTGGCCAAATGTATTACTACAGTTTGAAGATTTTGCGCAGCCTAAAGCAATGCCATTGCTTGAGCGTTACCGTGATGAGTTATGCTGTTTTAATGATGATATTCAGGGGACAGCAGCAGTAACCGTTGGCTCACTACTTGCTGCTTGCCGCTCAAAAGGAGTTAAACTTTCTGAGCAAGTCGTTACCTTTGTTGGTGCAGGCTCTGCGGGCTGCGGTATTGCTGAGCAGATAATCATGCAAATGAAAACCGAAGGTATCAGTGATGAGCAAGCTCGCAGCCAAGTATTTATGGTCGACCGTTTCGGTCTAGTTACTGATGGGATGAGTGATTTACGTGATTTCCAACAGCGTTTAGCGGCCAATAAAGCAACGATTGAACAATGGGATGTGGCAGGGGACTATGCATCTTTACTTGAAGTGATGCAGCATGCTAAACCATCTATCTTAATTGGTGTATCGGGACAGCCAGGGTTATTTACCCAGCAAGTCATAGAGACAATGCATCAAGGTTGTGAACGCCCAATCATCTTTCCATTAAGCAACCCTTCTAAGCAGGTCGAGGCAACGCCACAACAAGTGATTGAATGGACTAAAGGTCAAGCGATTGTGGCAACGGGTAGCCCGTTTGAGCCTGTCATCTACCAAGAGCAATCATTTGTGATTCCACAGTGTAATAATAGTTATATTTTCCCTGGACTTGGCTTAGGTGTGTTGGCTTGTGGTGCAAAACGGATTAGCGATGAGATGTTAATGGCCTCAAGCTTATGCTTAGCGAGTGTGTCACCACTGGCAAATGATGGACAGGGTAGTTTGCTACCACCTCTGACAGAAATTGCGAATATCAGTAAGCAAATGGCATTCGATGTAGCAAAAGTTGCAATAGAACAAGGTCATGCCTTACAAATCAGTGATGAGCAATTATTAAAGAAAATTGAGAAAAATTTCTGGAACCCTCAGTATCGCGACTATCGCCGCGTTTCAATTTAATCATGGAGCTTTTTATCTCAATCTGTATAATCTCGCATTAAACAGATTGAGAACGCCCTTAATCGTGATTTTCTTTATTAAGGGCGGTTGATTATTGATGAGGTTTACATGAAATCGATTGAGGTCGAAGACGATTTATATCGTTATATTGCCAGTCAAACTGAAGATATTGGTGAAAGTGCATCGGCCATATTACGCCGTTTGTTAGGGTTGCCTGCAATCGGTGAGATCCCTGTCGTACAGCCAATTAAGTCGCCGGCACAAGTCAGAGAGCAGGTATTAACTAACAGTGAAAGTGAGCCAGCAAGTGCTGTCACTAGTAAAGCTGATGTTAAATCGACTGCCGCTACCAAACCAAATAGTACTAGCGCTCGCTTAGGCTTTAATCAATTAATAGCATCAGACCAAGTCGCTAAACAAAAAGCGGCCGTCGGTCGTTTTCTATATTTGCTGAGTAGTTTACATCAGTTAGACCCTGCTCAGTTTGAGCGTGTGCTTCAAATTAGTGGTCGTGATCGCCTTTACTTTGCTAAGGATAAAGAAAGCTTACTGGGTAAAAATGGCACAACAAAACCTAAGCAAATTGGTGCAACTGAATTTTGGGTTATTACTAATTCAAATACAGGAAAGAAACGCTCTATGTTAACAGCAGCTTTAGTTAAATTAGGTTGTGAAAAAGCATTAGCACAAGAAATAGCGCAACAAATTTAGTGCGATGAAAACTAATGTGTTGATATAAAAAAACCGATTATGAAAATAATCGGTTTTTTTGTTTTTAATATGTGCACATTATTGACTAATGATCACACTCGCCGTTGACTGGTTTACCATATAAGTAAAGACTGTGGTTAGTCAGTTCAATACCATGTTTGGCAGCAATATCATGTTGGCGTTGTTCAATGACTTCGTCGTTGAACTCAATAACTTTACCACAGTTTAAGCAAACTAAATGATCGTGATGTTCTTTAGACGCTAGCTCAAAGACAGACTTTCCGCTATCAAAGTGGTGACGCGTCACAATACCAGCGTCATCGAATTGGTTTAATACACGATAAACGGTTGCTAAGCCAATCTCTTCACCTTGTTCAAGTAAGATTTTATATAAATCTTCAGCACTGATATGTTGGTTAACAGGAAGTTGTAAGATCTCTAAAATTTTAATGCGAGGTAAAGTTACTTTTAACCCTGCTTTTTTAAGTGCTAAATTTTCGTCAGCCATCGTTATCTCTTTTGAGTCAATTCTATGCTTCATATCATAGCAGTGTAAATCTAAGATTTCATTATAAAAGGTTAGAACTGTTATCAAAAACACCTAATTGGTGAATCTATTTCCATGCAAAGCATAATGATATTAGTTTTTTATCATGTTGATAGCTGACTTATCACTTGATAAATCGCAGTCGTTAATTCTTCAAGCTGTTTTGGACTGATGACATAAGGCGGCATAATATAAACTAACTTACCAAAAGGGCGAACCCAAACGCCGTTATCGACAAATGCATGTTGAATAGTGGCCATATCGACAGCTTGGTGCAATTCAATGACACCAATAGCACCAAGAACTCGTATATCAGCAACAACCGATAGCGATTTAAAGCGAGAGAAAGAGTGAGCCAATTGCTCTTCAATAGCGGCGACTTGTTGCTGCCATTTGTTTTCTTGCAAAATAGCTAAACTTTCATTGGCAACTGCACAGGCGAGTGGGTTGGCCATAAAGGTTGGGCCATGCATGAAAACGCCCGCTTGAGTGCGACAAATTGTTTCACCAATAACTTGACTCGTCATCGTTGCTGCTAGACTCATGTAGCCACCAGTAAGTGCCTTTCCTACACATAGAATATCGGGTTCGATATTAGCGTGCTCATAAGCAAACAATTTTCCGGTACGGCCAAAGCCTGTGGCTATTTCGTCACAAATGAGTAAGACATCGAACTCGTCACATAGCGTGCGGACCGCTTTTAAATAGTTAGGGTGATAAATACGCATACCGCCAGCGCCTTGAACGATAGGCTCAAGGATGATGGCGGCGGCTTCATGGTGGTGCTCGACAAATAGCTGCCTTAATGAGTCGATATCTGATTCTTGCCAAGGCTGATCAAAACGGCTTTGTGGGGCTTGGGCAAATAACTGTTTTTTTAATACTTGGTTAAATAGTTCATGCATGCCATTAACGGGATCGCATACTGACATCGCGGCAAAAGTATCACCGTGATAACCGTGCTCGATAGTCAGTAAGCGTGATTTTTGACTTTGCCCTTTGGCTACCCAATACTGAATCGCCATCTTAATAGCAACTTCAACAGCCACAGAGCCGGAATCTGAAATAAACACACGATCTAATGAAGGTGCTGTCATATCAACCAGTTTGCGACATAACGCGATGGCGCTCGGGTGAGTGATACCACCAAACATCACATGTGACATATTATCGATTTGATCTTTAGCGGCCTGATTTAAGCGTGGGTTATTGTAACCGTGAATTGTTGACCACCAACTGCTCATCCCATCAATGATCTGGCGACCATCTGATAACGTTAAGTGTACACCCTCGGCGCTGGTAACGCCGATGCAAGGAAGCGGGTTAATCAAAGAAGTATATGGATGCCAGATGTGCTCTTTATCAAAATTAAAATCAGACTCATTCATGGTTAATTTTTGCTCAGATGTAAAGTGGTTTTGGTTAAGTTAGTTGACAGCATACCTGAGCAAGGTATCCTAGCCAACAAATTATCAATAATAATAGAGTTAGCAATGAGCGCAGAGCAATTACGTCACGACTGGACGTTACAAGAAGTTGAGCAATTATTTAATCAGCCGTTTAATGATTTGATGTTTCAAGCGCAAACGGTTCACCGTCAACACTTCAACCCGAATGAAGTTCAGGTATCAACCCTGCTTTCAATTAAGACAGGCGCTTGTCCTGAAGATTGTAAGTACTGTCCTCAATCAGCTCGTAACAAAACGGGTTTAGAAAAAGAACAGTTACTGGAAGTTGAAAAAGTAATTAAAGCAGCAAAGCATGCAAAATCAGTGGGGTCGACCCGTTTTTGTATGGGCGCGGCTTGGAGTAACCCACACGACCGCGACATGCCTATCGTATTAGATATGGTACGCCAAGTTCGTGACATGGGTATGGAAACCTGTATGACTTTGGGTATGTTAACAGCAGGTCAAGCTCAGCAATTGGCTGATGCTGGTTTAGATTATTATAACCATAACTTAGATACCTCCCCTGAGTTTTATGATCAAATTATTACCACGCGTACGTATCAAGATCGATTAGACACATTAGATTACGTACGTGGTGCCGGAATGAAAGTATGTTCTGGCGGTATCCTAGGTATGGGTGAAAAAGCGCATGACCGTTACGGTCTATTAATGGCATTAGCGAATTTAGAACAACATCCAGATAGTGTTCCTATTAACATGTTAGTTAAAGTTAAAGGTACACCACTTGAAAACGTTGATGACTTAGAGCACTTTGAGTTTATTCGTACTATTGCTGTTGCGCGTATCATGATGCCTAAATCTCATGTTCGATTATCTGCGGGCCGTGAGAAAATGAATGAGCAAATGCAAGCGATGTGTTTCATGGCTGGTGCTAACTCAATTTTCTACGGTTGTAAGTTATTAACCACAAGCAATCCAGAAGAGTCGAGCGATGTACAACTCTTTAAAAAGCTGGGTATTAACACCGAGCGTGGACGCGAATACTCTGATGAGGCGCATGAGGCCTCAATCTTGGATGCGGTTAAATTAAACAGCCAAGATCAAATGTTTTATGATGCTGCTAATTAATTTCCGTCAATGAGTTTTAAGCACCTTGCTGAGCAGATTACTGCTCAGCATCAAAAACAAGGCTACAGGCAAACTCGAACAGTTGACGGTGGTAATCATGTCTCTTTGTTTCATCATGGACAGCACTATATCAACTTTTCAGGCAATGATTACTTAGGTCTTGCCTGTGACCCTGACGTATTACAAGCGGCTAGTGATGCTATTGTTGCTAATGGTGTCGGTAGTGGTGGCTCACCACTTGTAACAGGGCATTCGTCTTTTCACCAGCGTTTAGAAGAGCAGATATGCACCTTAACTAACCAAGATAGTGCGATATTGTTTAGTTCGGGGTTTGCTGCTAATAGTGGTGTTATCTCCTCGTTATTAAACAAAGGTGACTTGCTCGTTCAAGATAAACTCAACCATGCCTCGTTAATGGATGCTGGAATGCAAAGTGCGGCGACGATGAAGCGCTTTAAACATAATGATATGCTTCATCTTGAACGTACACTCGCTAATAGCAATAACTTTGAAAATACTCTAGTCGTTAGTGAGGGAGTATTTTCGATGGATGGCGATCAAGGTGATCTTAAAGCTATTGCCACACAAGCTAAAAAACATAATGCGTGGTTGATGGTTGATGATGCTCATGGGTTTGGTATTAACGGTGCTAAGCATGGGCAAGGTGCAGGTACTTGCCTACAGCAAGGCATTAAACCCGATATCTTAATGGCAACCTTTGGTAAAGCTATTGGTACTTCGGGGGCATTTATTGCTGCTAATCAAGAAGTTGTTGAGTTTTTGACTAACTTCTGTCGTCATTATATTTACTCTACTGCTTTACCGATCCCTGTTGTTGCTGCAACGATAAAAAGTATTGAACTGGCGCAGCAGTCTTGGCGGCATGATCAGCTCTTGCATAATATACATGTGTTTAGGCAACGTGCACAGCTGTTGTCGCTTAATTTATCGCCTTCAAATAGTGCTATCCAGCCAATAATTATCGGTGATAGTGCAGCAACCTTAGCCATAGCAGAGCAGCTAAAACAACAAGGCTTTTGGGTGACAGCAATTAGGCCGCCGACTGTGCCCGTTGGTACGGCTCGCTTACGCATGACGTTATCGGCTAACCATCAAGCTGTTGATATTGAAAGTTTACTTGAAGCCTTAGCGACAATCCTTGCCTCAAACGAATACCATAAAGAGAATGATTCATGTCTGTAGTTGTCTCAACCTCTGATAAAAATGAAACAGAAACAATGAAAAATCAGGTCATAGATAAAGCATTAATCAGCCAAAGCTTTGGTGACTGTGCGGCGAGTTATGACAGCGGCGCAGCATTACAGCGTGACGTTGGTCAACAGCTGCTACATTTATTACCAAAAAAGTGTCCAACTTTGCTGGATCTTGGCACTGGACCGGGGTTTTTCACTCAAGCATTATCAAAACGTTCAGAGCAACTATTAGGTGTGGACATCGCGCCGCAAATGTTGAGCTTTGCCCGTGAGCGTAATAAGTCTCTTAATGTCAATTGGGTCGCTGGGGATGCAGAAAATTTGCCACTCGTTGGACAGTGTATTGACAATATTTTTTCTAGCCTAATGCTGCAATGGGTGCATCAATTATCTGAAGCACTCAATGAAGCATATCGTGTGCTTAAGCCTGGGGGGAGTATTTATTTCACCACGCTATTAGAAGGCACGTTAGGTGAGTTAGTACATGCTTGGTCTCAGGTTGATAATAATCAACATGTTAATGAATTCTTATCATTAACATCTCTTGAGCGAGCGATTGCTGCGACACCGTTTAGCACGATAAGGGTTGAGGTTAAATCACAGCAAGTGTATTACAAAAGTGTTATTGCGCTAATGAAAGATTTGAAAGCGATAGGTGCTAATCAAACCGCGCAAAAGCCATCTGGCTTAATGGGGCGAGGAGCATTAAAAACATTAACTTCAGCTTATGAAGTCTATCGAGTTGAACAAGGTTTACCAGCGACTTATCAAGTCGCCTATTGTGTTTTGGAAAAGCAACATGACTAAAAGTTATTTTATTACAGGTACAGATACCGATGTCGGTAAAACATTTGTCACGGAACTATTGCTCAAGCAATTGAATCTACACCAGCCAACAATTGGTTATAAGCCGATAGCTGCGGGTGCAGAGATGACTGAAGATGGGTTACGTAATAGTGACGCTTTGATTTTACAGCAATCGAGTGTTTCTGGTATTGACTATAGTACGATTAACCCTATTTGTTACCAAGAAGCCATTGCCCCCCACATCGCTGCAGCACTGCACAATGAGTCTTTATCTATTGAAGCACTCTCACAGTGGTGGCACAAGGTACAGCATCTTAGCCCTGTCGCATTGATTGAAGGAGCTGGTGGTTGGAGATTGCCTATAAATGATCATGAGTTCTTAAGTGATTTTGTTAAAGCTCATCAACTTGAAGTGATTGTTGTGGTAGGAATGAAACTGGGTTGTCTAAACCATACCTTGCTGACCCTAGAAACGATACGCCAAGATGGTTTGGTGATCAAAGGTTGGGTAGCGAATCAATTAGACCTGCCGATGAGTAATTATGATGAAAATTTAGCTTATTTAAAGCAGTCTATTACAGAGCCACTATTAGGTGAAGTTAAAGCACATCAAACGTTTTCTCCTGACCAACCGTTATTTGAACTCGATGGCTTACTTGATTGAGTGAGTAAGCTATAAGACATAAAAAAGCCCCGATTAAATCGGGGCTTTTTTTTAAGCTTAGACTAATGTCTTGTGCAATATTTGCTCATTACCAATAAGATGGAAAAAAGATTTGATTAACTAAACGTAATATTAATGCAGTAACTAATACTAAAACACCTGCGCGGTAAAACTTGAATTCTGCTATATCAAAGCCATGTTTTAGTTTGTTTACAAAAACGCGCCAAACAGATTGATAGTCTTCGGTTCGTTTAGTGTACTTAAATAAAGCGGTTAGGATTAGTAAAATACCAGCGGTAAATAATAGCGTTTCAAGTACGCTAAGAAATTGAATAAACATATAATTTTTCTCATTATAAAGTTGTTGTTTTATTGACCTACAACAAAGCAAGTCAACTGAGATAGCTACACTATAACTAAATATTATTCCAGATGAACTACGACTAACGTGGCAAGGGGACGCTAAATTGACTGAAGATATTGAAATCACCGAAATTAAAGACTACCTATCGCAGATTGTTCCTTTTGATAGTTTGTCTCCAGAGACTCTTTCTCGGGCAGCCAAAGGGATCCGCATTAGCTATTTTTCTTCAGCCAGCGGCCATGTTGAGATCGATTATGATAATCCACAGCTTTATATTGTTCGTACGGGAGCTTTTGAGGTCCGAGACAAGCAAGGTGAGTTACTTGATCGACTAGGAGAGGGGGATTTCTTTGGCTTTCCCTCATTGTTAACCGGAGAAAATGTTAATAACAAAGTTACCATCCTAGAAGATGGCTTAGTTTACTTAATTGATTTAGAGCTATTTAAACAGTTGCGTAATGATTCACGCGAGTTTGATCGTTTTTTTAATCGTGCTCATGCTAAACGGATGAAGCGCTTTGAACAGCAAGTGGGCTCGTCAGCCCCTATTAATATTACGATTGAGAGCTTATTAACCGAGGGCGTCGTTAGCTTAAGTCCTGACGATAAAATTGTTGATGCTGCACAGCTAATGAGTGAACAACGTATCTCGTCCTTGATTATTCTTGAACACGGACAGTTAGCGGGTATTGTTACGGATAGAGACTTGCGTTCTCGGGTACTTGCCGTTGGTTTAGATGGTCAAACACTAATCAGAGATGTGATGACAGAAAACCCTTCGAGCATTGATTGTAAAGGCTTATTATTCGAAGCATCAATGATGATGAGTACCCATAACATTCATCACTTACCTGTGTTAAGAGATAATGAAGTGGTCGGAATGTTAACCACTACGGACATTGTACGTTCACAAAATAACCAGCCGATCTTTTTAATTGGAGAGATTAATCGTCAGCAAACACTTGAGGGGCTAGTTAGTTTGAGTAAGCGTTTCCCTGCGCTATTACAAAGCCTTATTGCCTCTGATGCTCGTGCTGAAGAGATTGGCCGTATTTTAACATTACTTTCAGACTCTTTAACGCGTCAATTACTTAAGCTTGGAGAGGAACAGTTCGGTACGCCTCCATTTCCGTATAGCTGGATTGTGTTTGGTTCACAAGGGCGTATGGATCAAACCGCAGGCTCAGATCAAGATAATGCGATGATTTTATCACAAACACCGACGCCAGAGCAGGATGCTTATTTCAAATTATTGAGTGAGTTTGTCTGTCATGGTCTAGACGCTTGTGGCTATATTTATTGCCCAGGTGAAATTATGGCCCAAACAGATAAGTGGCGCGTTGATTTAAAAACATGGCAGGGGTACTTTAAAAAGTGGGTCGATACCCCATCGCCAGAGGCGTTGCTTAATACGTCAATATTCTTCGATATGCGCCTATTAAGTGGTAGTGAAGAGCTCTTTGAGTTACTCCAAACTTTTGTATTGAAAAAGACTCGTGGCAATCAAATATTTATTGCTTCGATGGCAGGAGTTGCCTTATCGAGTCGCCCTCCTTTAGGGTTCTTTGGTAAATTTGTTTTAGACCGTGACGGTGAAGAGAATAAAGCGTTAGACCTCAAACATCGCGGTGTCGCATTAATTAACGATATAGCAAGGGTCTATGCTTTAGCTGAAGGGATCTCTGAGGTTAATACCCAAGCGAGGCTCGATAAGTTACTTGGTAAAGCAATACTCAGTGAGAAGGACGTCAAAAACCTGAAAGATGCATTGGAATTCATTGGCCATATGCGCCTGAAAAATCAAGGTAAACAGGCGGCACGCGGTAAGAAACCATCGAATTATCTAAAGCCTGGCGATATTTCACGCTTATTACGTCATCAGTTAAAAGATGCGTTCGAAGCTGTCCATAGTGCACAAAATGGTTTACAGCTTAAGTTTACAAGGGGGCTATTTTGAGCACAAATTTAAGCTTTGCGCAGCTTAATCGCGTGCTATTAGGTCTCAAAGCAAAAGACCCTGAGCTAAAACGTTTTATTCGTCATAGCTGTGACTTATCTCGTTCATTTAAGCATAGTGAACTGCTCAGTGTTGATCTTGAGATGACTGGTCTTGATCCAAAAAAGAATGAAGTGATCAGCATGGGCTGGGTACCGATTATTAATGGTGAAATTATTTTGGCTGAGGCGAGGCAATTACTAATTTCACCTGAACAAGGCGTAGGGGACAGCGCTACAATTCACGGTATTCATGATCGTGATTTAGCGAATGCGCTTAGTTTAGAGCAAGGGTTAGAGCAATTATTAGCAGCCATGAAAGGGCGAGTTCTAGTTGCTCATCATGGCGCTCTTGATATTTCTTTTCTACAGCAAGCTGCGCAAAAGCTGTATGGGCATAAACTACCTTTTGAATTAATCGATACTTTACTTATTGAAGCTAAAAGACTTAGTCGTCAAGGTGAGCATTTTGACAAGCAGCTTCTACGCTTATATGCTTGCTGTCATCGTTATGGTTTACCGAATGCGTCAGCACATAATGCACTTGCCGATGCACTTGCGACTGCTCAGTTATTATTGGCGCAAGTTGCAGCAATTAGCGGTGGCCAAACGATAACCTTAAGAGAGATCATGAAATATAGTCATTAACGATAAGGAATTGTAATGAAAAAGGTTGTACGTGGGGTATCCACAGCGTCATTAGTCATTTTAAGCGCGTGTACGTTGACGAGTACAGTGGTTGCTAAGCAGGTAGAGATGAAGCCCCAATTTGTCGGTACTTGGCAATTACTCTCTGGAGAGTATGTCGATCATAATGGTGAATTAATTAATTATGCCGACTTAAAGTTAAAATCGTTAAAAACAATTAACGCCAATCATTTTAGCTTTATCACAAAGTCAGGCGATGAGTTCTGGAGCGCGGGGGCGGGTACATACCAAGTCGAAGGTAATTTATATATAGAAACACCTATCCATACCTCTTATAAAATACCTGCTAATCAGCAATACACTTTTAGCTTCGAACTTAAGGGAGACAAATGGTATAGCTCGAGGTTTGATGGGAAAAAACGCGTTGAGTATGAGGTATGGCAGCGTGTGATTAAAAACGCTGAATAAATTTTTTTATTTTTTTCCTCTATAAGTTCTTGTTCTTTTAACTGTTTGGTTTTTAATTTTGAGCTAAGTTATACAGGCTGTTAAAAGGAGGTTTTTTGTTCAGCTAGCGGTAATTTTCGCTTGTTAAGCTGCTCCTCTTTTTGCAGTCAACGGTGTCTATTAACGAAGTGTTGTCCCGTTTACTGCGGTGCAATAGGAGGTTAAAAGACATGAGTGACATTATTTTTGAATTATCTCAAGATCCCAAATTACTTGAACAATATTATCAATTAAGACATGACAATTTTAATAAGACGCTTGGGCTAACTGAGTTTGATGGAAAAGCGGATGTCAACGACCTTACCAGTGATATTTTCATTGCCCGTGTTGGTTCTCGCTGCCTTGGAGGTGTCCGAATATGTGGGAGAGGCTTTCAAGGCCCACTGCCTCTAGAGTATCGCGCGCAAGGGTTGATCGAAGAGCTTCCGCAGCTGAATCTATCAAAAGGTGGTTACTGCCAATGGATGCGTTTATCCCTTGCTCCTTTTGGTGATATTCCATACGGGCAACTATACCGTGAGTTTACGTTAGCACTTGCTGTCCTTAGTGCAGAGCTGGGTTACCAGTACGCTTTTTGTGTATCAAGTAAAACGCACCAGCGTCTTTATAAACAGCTCTTTTCCAGTAATAACTATCTACACTTTCAATGTGAAACGGATAAAATACGTTGTGAGCAAGATTTTGATGGCTTAGAGCATTTATTATATGCGACTAAACTACAGCAACGCAGGGTACTCGCACCAAGAAAAACAAAACAGGCACAATATAAGATTAACTCTTTAGGATATTCAGAGTGTTTAGAAGTTGCTAGTTAAAACAGTTAGCTAGCAACATAGGTAGGTCAATTAACTTGAGCTGTGGTTGTGAGCATCAACTAGCTCAATTAAATCTTGAGCGCTGCCTAGGATATGTTCTTTTAAAAGTGCACAAGCGCCTTCAACATCTTTTGCTTCACATAAAGCTAATAGCTGTTGATGTTGCTGTTCTGCTTTTGGGATCCCGCCTTTTCGTAATAAATGTAATCGGATATAGCGATCACAGTTTGAATTGAGGTTTTGCACTACTTCCATTGTGTTCGGGCGATTAGCGGCTTTATACAAACTAGTGTGGAACTCGGTATTTAGCTCGCTCCACAAATTGCTACTATTAGCATGGCTAAATGATTCTTCAAGCTTGGTTAAGATTGCACGAGCTTGTTCAATATCAATACTATTCATATTAACGATTGATTTTGCTAAGAGATCAGTTTCGATTAAAGCGCGTAATTCAAATAATTCACAGACTTGCTCGCTTGAAAGCGCGGCAGCTGTGGCACCTTTATGTGCTTCGAATTTCACAAGGCCTTCTGCTTCTAGTTGTAATAGTGCTTCGCGGATAGGAATCCGACTAACGTTTAGCTCTGAAGCTAAAGCGCTTTGTCTTAGAGGTTTCCCCGCTTCAATATCACCAGAAAGTATCCTTTCTCGTAAGACCTCTACAACAACTTGGGTGCGTGTTTTGTGTACTATTGGTGAGTTCGTATCCATTGCTATTTGTTACTACTTATATAAATTTTTATCTTCCTTACCTTATATAGTAGTCTTTTTTGTTTAGAATGATAAGAGCTGGTCATGAAAAAGAAGCAAATACAGCCCCTTTTTCACTAAAGTTGAATATAATTAAAAACCGTTAGTTAATGATTTGAAGTGTGGCAGCACCATCTTTTAGTTCATTGGGTAATATATCCTGAGGCATGTTTTGTAAACATATAGGGCGTGTGAACCTTGTGATGGCTTGACTGCCAACTGACGTTGTTTGCGGCGCTGTTGATGCTGGGTATGGACCCCCGTGTTGCATTGAATGACACACCTCGACGCCAGTGGGAAGTTGATTGAAAATTAAACGGCCTACATGTTGCGCAACTTCATGAATTAATGATAAAGCATCACTTATTTCCGCCTCAGTTCCATGTATAGAAGCTGTTAGCTGACCCGGTAAAGATTGTGCCACCTGTTCAAATTCAACTTTAGATTGGCATTTTACGATTAGCGCGCATGGTCCGAATAGTTCTTCATGCAACACGGGTTGGCTAAGAAAGTCTGTTGCGGCGATACTAAATATTGCCGCAGGTGTTTGACAATGTCCTTCACCTGTTTGTCCTTGAGCAATGAGCGTTAAATTTGGATGGTTGGAATATTCAGTTAACTTCTTTTGGTAAGCTGAAGCGATACCTTTGGTTAACATCGTGCCTGGGTTAGCAGCTGCTATTCCCGTTGCTATTTCGCTAACAAAGATATCAAGTGCGGGTGACTCTTCTACCACAACCAGCCCCGGCGATGTGCAGAATTGCCCGTGACCCATTAGCATTGAATTGACCTGATTCTGTGCTAGTGCCACTGGTTGGTTAGATAGTAATTTAGGTAGTATAAACTGTGGGTTAGTACTGCCTAACTCGCCGTAAAAAGGGATCGGGACTGGGCGTGATTGCGCAATACTATTTAAAATATCCCCCACATGCTGTGAACCCGTAAACCCAACGGCTTTGATCAGTGGTGCGTTGACTAATTGCTGTGCTGCTTGTGAAGTATTTGCTTGTACTAAGGTAAAAATCCCCCTTGGCATATCACTTTGCTTGATGGCTCGGTCAATCGCGTGACACACTAACTCTGATGTTGCTGGGTGTGCTGGGTGGCCTTTGACAATCACTGGGCAACCGGCTGCAAGCGCTGAAGCAGTATCACCGCCAGCGGTCGAAAACGCTAACGGAAAGTTACTCGCACCAAAGACAACTACTGGCCCTAATGGTATTTGGGTTAAGCGACTATCTGCTCTGGGTAATGGCTGGCGCTCAGGCATGGCTTTATCAATATAAACAGGGCAGATAGATTGACGTAAATTGTTTGCAAACAAACGCAGTTGACTACAAGTACGTCCGCGCTCTCCCTCTACTCTTAATTGAGGGAGGGCTGTTTCATTCATTACTGTCGTGATGAGTTGTTCACCCAGTCGTTCTATTTCTACCGCTATGTTGTCAAGTAATTGTGCGCGTTGTTCCGTGGTTGTGTTTCTATATTGTGTAAACGCTTGGGCAGCGGTAGAGACGGCATTGTTTATGTCATTGGTGCTTGCAGTAAAAAACTGCCAAGGATTTTCTTTATCTGTACAAGGGTTGTAACTTGAAAATGTTTCGTTTGTTGAATTTGTCCATTGGCCATTAATGTAGTGCTGTCCTGTTATTTTTATCATAATGTACTCTTAAATTTTTTTGTTAGATAACTTGAAAACCGAATGCATAAGGGTCTTCATCATCGACAATGATTTGGTTGTAGCCAGTAACTTGAGCCCATCCTTGAATACTTGGCATGATGGCAGGGTAATTACCTACTTGGGTAACAGATTCAACCTTGCCAATAAATTGACTGCCAATGTAGCTTTCATGAATAAAGGTCTCACCGTTTTGTAATAAACCTTTTGCAAAACGTTGGGCCATACGGGCGCTGGTGCCTGTTCCACAGGGGGAACGGTCAATGGCTTTATCGCCGTAGAAAACAGCATTAGCTCCATGGCTGTTAGGCTTTATCGAATTTCCCGTCCAGAGTAGGTGGCTGATGCCACAAACGGTCTCATCTTCTGGATGGATACAACTTAGTTGCTCGTTGACAGCTTTCCTGACGATAGGGCTCCAATGTAGAATGTTGGCGGCACTCCATTGTTCTATCCCTGGGAAATTTTCTTGGGGCTCAATAATACAATAATAATTACCACCGTAACTTACATCGACCATAAGCGTGCCTAAGCCGGGAACATCGATGATTGTGTCTTGGTGAGCGAGGAAAGAGGGCACATTAAATATTTTTACAAAGTCCACTTTCTGACCAGTTTGATTATATTCAATGGCGATTTGTCCTGCTGGCACATCGATGATTAACTTTCCTGGTGTTTTAGGTGTTATCAATCCTTGCTCTAATGCAGCGGTAATCGTGCCAATTGTGCCGTGACCGCACATGGGGAGGCAGCCACTGGTTTCAATAAACAAAATACTCGCATCACTGTTTGGTGAGCAGGGCGGATAAAGAAAGGAGCCTGACATCATGTCATGCCCACGTGGTTCGTACATTAATGATTGACGGATCCAATCATGGTTTTTTTGAAAGTCTTGACGTTTTTCACTCATCGTCGTGCCATTTAGATTAGGGTGACCGCTTGTCACTAGCCTAACTGGGTTGCCACAGGTGTGTGCGTCAATACAAAAAAAAGTTCCTTTACGCATAAAACCTCCAAACGAATAAAGCTGAGTTAGCAAGTTTGAGCCCAGCTTTAATTATCATCTTACACCGACTGTTAACGATGCTTTGTAACTAGCATTAATTTAGGTTGAATTTTGATAGATCAATACGTGTTGCAAGGGCGTGTTTTATGGTGTTTTCAACATAAGTGCGCTCTTCACCTTCAAGTATTAAACGTGGTGCTCGAACATTCTCACTTCCACGGCCAACAATTTGTTCAGCAAGCTTAATTGCTTGCACTAATTTAGGGATAGTGTCTAGGCGAAGTAATGGCATAAACCAACGGTACAGCTCACGCGCCTCTTTCAAACGTCCAGAACGAGCAAGCTTCATTAGCGCTACAGACTCTTGCGGAAAAACGTTAGTTAATCCTGAAATCCAGCCGGTGGCACCTAATAAGATGGACTCTAGGGCAATATCGTCAACACCACACAATAGTGTAAAACGGTCACCAAAGCGCGATTGTAATTCTGTTAAACGGCGCGTGTCAGTGGTTGACTCTTTAATCGCAACAATATTGGACTCTTTAGCAAGTACTGCCGTCATCTCGATGTCTATATCAACCCCGTAAGTTACAGGGTTGTTGTAGATCATAATAGGAAGCTTAGTTGCACGCGCCACTGTTTGATAATGGGTTAACGTTTCTTTAGCACAGCCACGGTACACCATCGCAGGCAATAGCATTAATCCATCAACGCCCGAGTCTTGGATATCTTTTGCGTATTGAGCCGCTGCCTGAGCGGTGTTCTCTGCACAACCACTTAAGACAATAATTCGGCCCTTAACGGTATCGACTGTATGCTTAATAAAATCCCGTTTTTCTTGTGGCGTGAGTGAAAGGTTTTCACCGATAGTACCTAGTGCAATGATCCCATCGATACCATCATTGATCAGTTGTTCCAACATACGAGCATTCGACTCATAGTTTATCGAACCGTCGTTATTAAATTGTGTAGATATTGCTGGGAAAACACCGTTCCAATTAATGTTCATTTCAGACTCCATTTTATAAAGTTTAGGCGCATTAAGAATTTGTAATGTCTCGCCTATCAAAGTATATTGTATACAATTATTTGGTGTTGCCAAGCTTAAAGATATAAAATGTACAATTTGTTAGATTATATTTCTAAGTCGAGAAATATAAATGCTCTTTATATATGGTGAGTTTGAACTTACGTTTTTTGTGAGGTCTAGCGAACTAAATAATTTATATTAAAGTGGACTATCTACAGTTTAGTAATACGTAAACGGTTTAAATCTAGAGAACATAGAATATGGTGAAGTTAGATGCTGAACAACAGCACATTGCCGTTATCGGCGCAGGTGTTATCGGGTTAACTACGGCTTTGCTGTTACAAAAGGAAGGATATTGCGTCACCTTGTTTGATGGACAAGGTATCGCTCAGGGGGCTTCATCTGGTAATGCAGGCCATTTTGCGACAGAGCAGGTCTTTCCATTATCTGATCCTGCATTGTTGTCTCAGTTACCTAGAATGTTACTTGACCCGCTTGGACCGTTTAAGATCCAGCCTAACTACTTGTGCAAAGCAGTTCCTTGGTTCTTGAGGTTTATGTTAGAAATGACACAACGTAACCGTCAGAATAACAGTGAAGCAATAATGGCGCTCAATAGCCACGCGATAGCAAGCTGGCAGCGCTTGATAAGTGACATTGAAACGGATAGCGGACTTACTATGCAAGGTTCAATGGTAACGTATGAAAATACATCCCAAGAATCAATTTTAAAAACGATGGCATTGTACAAGACAAAAGGTGTTGATGTTGAATACTTAGATAGTGAAGCAGTTCGACAGATAGAACCTTTATTAAACAGCAATATTAAGGGGGCATTGTTATTTAACAGTGTTGCTCATACGGTTAACCCGGGAAAGTTATGTCAAGATATAGCGGAATACTTCTTGAACCAAGGTGGAACGTTCATTAAAGAAAATATTACCTGTGTTACTCAAGATAATAGACCAGTAATTCATACGACAGTAAAGCCTTATCAAGTCGATAAAGTGGTACTTTGTGTAGGAGCACATAGTAAAAAGTTGGTGGCCGACTTAGGGTATAAGGTACCACTTGAAACCGAGCGGGGATATCACTTAATGCTGCCGATTCAAGTAGGTATCAAACGACCCGTTGCCTCTGATGATAGGAAGTTTATTATGACTCCGATGAGAGAAGGCTTACGTCTCGCGGGGACCGTAGAATTTGGTGGTTTAGAGAATTTACCTGATTATAGACGTAGTGAAATTCTATTGACGCATGCTAAAGCAATGTTTGTTGATATACCTGAGTTAGCTCAATTAAGCTTAGCGCAATTATCACCGCAGGCACGTTGGATGGGGTTGCGGCCATCGCTTCCTGACTCTGTACCTATTATTGATAAAAGTCCTTTGAACGAAAATATTTTGTTTAACTTCGGTCATCAACATTTAGGGTTAACGTGGGCTGCGATTAGTGCTGAACTAATCGTTCAATTAGTAAGCAATGATACTGGTTTAATAGATATGACGCCATATAGAGTCGATCGATTTAAACTTTGCTTATGAGAAAGCTGACATTTTCAATGTTCGCAAGGCAAGTTCTGTGATTATCTGCATAAGGGTTGCTTTAACAATGCGATATTTGTGGCCTAATATTTTTATGAAGGTAAAATAGCGGCAAACATCTAGCGCGGTATATACATAATTATGACTCAATCATTTTCTTACTCTACATCTTTTGTTCTTGATAAGGCACATTTTCTCGAATGCTTTGAAGAGTCTGTTATTTCACAGGGTGCTAAGGATTATATCAAAGCGGCAATCATTGGCTTTGTTGGTCTATTATTACTTTTTGTTGTAGGGACCAATCATTATGCGGCATTTTTCGTCGTAGTGTTGTCAGCGGTAGAAGCTTTGAGTGTTTATTATAAAAAAACATGGTGGTTATGGCGGCAAATGCTGAGTAAAGCATATAATCATACTGTAGAAGTGATTGTCGATGAGCAGGGAGTTACAACCAAATCCTTTCATGTAAATAGTCAGCTCGATTGGCAGGATGTTAAGAAAATATCTACAACGTCAAGGGGCGTGTTACTTCATCATGCTGGTGGTAGAAACTATCTATCTAACAATTATCTTTCTGATGACGCGTTAAAGTTTATCGAGACGAAGGCAAAAGAAAATAATTAATTATTTTTAGCGAAAAAATAAACCTTAACTACACTACGAGACAATACATAACTTGATGACAAAGGAGTGTCATATGTGCTGTCGCTTTTCACTTGTTTTAATAGTAGCTTGTGCTGTGCTACTTACAACAACAGTTAGTGCATCTGAACCCCCTTCAATACAACTTGCATCTAAATATCGAAACAATATCCAAATCCAAGATTATTTTGTTAGTGAAAAGCTTGATGGCGTTAGAGCCTATTGGGACGGAACGCACTTAATATCACGCGGTGGGCATATATTTTCTTCACCTGAGTGGTTTACCAAGGGCTTTCCTAAAGTTGCCCTTGATGGTGAATTATGGATTGCCCCTAATCAATTTGATTTAGTGTCAGGCATCGTTCGGCAAAAGCGTTTAAATAACCAACGTTGGAGGCAAGTAAAATTTATGATGTTTGATATTCCGACATCAACTAAGCCATTTCGAAGACGGGTACAGCGTATGCTACAAATTTTGCAGTCTTCTACAGCGCTTCATCTAGGAATGATAGAACAGCGTCAATTGGCAAATAAGTTAGAGCTAAATAATGCATTAGACTCTGTTTTAGCGAAGGGAGGTGAAGGGCTTATGCTACATAAAGCTGATGCACTATATATAGCCGCTAGGAGTAAAAAACTCTTAAAACTAAAAAAATACCAAGATGCTGAGGCTGTTGTTATTGAGCATATTGCTGGGAAAGGGAAGTTTGAAAACATATTAGGAGCATTAGTTGTGGAACTTCCATCTGGAACGAGATTTAAAATTGGAAGTGGCTTTAGTAAAGCACAAAGAGAAAATCCGCCGAAGATTGGTAGTGTAATAACATTTAAATATTATGGCGTGACACAAAATAATATACCACGCTTTGCAAGCTTTTTAAGAGAAAGGCCATCATCAGTTGAGTTAGCTAATCGAACTAGCAACTAAATAAATCAAAAATTGAAGTCTTATATGTTAATATGACGGCATTAAATGATATTGAATAAAGAGTGATTTTGGTGAGTGATAAAGCAGTTTTTTTAGATCGCGATGGTGTGATTAATATAGATACAGGCTATGTATCTCATAGTGATGACTTTGAGTTTATCGAAGGCGTCATTGAAGCGTGTCAGAAAATAAAAGATATGGGTTATCAGTTAATCGTCATAACTAATCAATCGGGTATTGCACGAGGTTACTTTTCAGAAGATGACTTTATGACATTAACAGAATGGATGGATTGGTCATTCGCAGATAAGGGTGTTGAGCTTGATGGTATCTATTATTGCCCTCATCACCCAGAAAAAGGTATTGGTCAATATAAGCAAGTGTGTGAATGCCGTAAACCAGCCCCAGGTATGATAAATAGTGCAAAAGAGTTTCTTAAGCTCGATTTAGAACAATCTTACTTAGTTGGCGATAAGCTTTCTGATATACAGGCAGGTAAGGCTGCGGGTATAGGTACTAATATATTGGTGAGAACAGGGAAGCCAATTACAGTAGAAGGAGAAGAACTAGCAGATCATGTTATTGAATCCCTTCAAGATGTCATTTCATTGTTAAAATAGTTGCCAAAAAAACTGGTTATTTTACATTTTTGGCTGATAATTAATCATTCAAGTGTTTGTGTTCGAAAAGTTTAAAAAAGCCCTTGCCATGTGTCAGAAGATCCCTATAATGCGCATCCACTGACACGGGGAAGCAACTGCTAGAGC
>NZ_JAUYVJ010000034.1:0-44767 GCF_030689115.1 Psychrobium sp. 1_MG-2023
TGCTTTTTTCATGTGAATCTCCTTGCAGTTAGCATACGAGAAAATTCTACGTTTGACTTCGATTATTTTAGGGGAGGGTTACCACATCAGCTCGGTCATTGGAGTAGAATGTAGACTGTTCAGCATGCTTCCAAAGGGTATTTAAATCTCTTAGCTGCGCAGCCTTAAAATAGTTCCCCCCAGCGTTAAGATTACTCATCACATGTGCATATTCATTATAATTATTAATCATTTTTTCTACACAGCGACTCTCATTTGCATTAGATGCAAAAGAAACAATTATTGTCACTATAATTAAAAATTTATTACTAGTTCTCATACTCAAATATTTCACATATTCATGAACATCAGCCACAAATATACTTAATTTTTAATATATTACCAATATCAAAGATCTCTGTTATTTCATAAGAAAACAAAAAAGGCTTTACACAACCACAGTAACTTAAGTAATTAAGCTCGCTATATTGTCAAAAAATTTTCACCTATATTTATCTCGATAGACAGTGAAGACACAGGAATTTACCCCGCCAGTCACACAACTGTAATGACACTGCAACCACACTGCCATCTAAGTGCAGTCTTTTTGTCATCTTGATCCGCTAATTTCTTGCGCTAACAAAACACATTAACTTTTTGCACAAAATTATGCAGTCTCTGGAGAGAACAATGGATTTGAAACACGTTTTTAAATTGGGCGCACTAGCAGCAGCAATGGCATTAGCGGGTTGTGGTGGCGGTGACATCAATATCGACACCAAAGATCAACAAGCAGCACCGGCACCAACGACGCCAACACCTACTACCCCAACGCAAAGTGCGCAGCAAGTTGCCTACAGTGGTTTCGCGACACGTAACACTAGCCTGTCAATTGATGGCAAAGAAGTTTGGACTTTAACAGGGTCGCTAGCTCCATCAACAGCGGCTTCAACCATTGGCAGCGGCGACACGGGCGGTCAAAGCAATGAGAAAATTGTGCTGGGCAACGATGTGGTGTGGGAACTTGACGGCGCGGTTATCGTCGGTGGCGACAAACAAGATTCGGTCGATTTAGAAGTACGCGCTGGCACTAAAATTATCGGTGGCAGCAATGCTTACCTAGTTGTTAGCCGTGACTCAACCATTACTGCACAAGGTTCATCAACTAGCCCAATCGTTTTTACCTCGAAAGAAAGCGCGCTAGGTCAACCTGGCGCAGCGGGTCAATGGGGCGGTTTAGTATTACTAGGTAACGCACCAGTAAATACTTGTCCTGACTTAGCTGCTTGTGACGCATCATTTGAAGTGGGCAACCATAACTATGGCGGTAACGACAGCGACGATAGCTCTGGTTTATTACAATATGTGCGTGTTGAGTTTGGTGGTTTTAAAATCAACGACACCCAAGAAATGAACGGGATTAGCTTTGCCGCCGTTGGTGCTGGTACGACGGTTGATCACATCCAAGTTCACCTCAATAATGATGACGGCGTGGAATTTTGGGGCGGTAATGTTTCAATATCTAACGTAGTGCTGACTGAAAACTTCGATGACAGCCTCGACTGGACCAACGGTTGGACGGGTAGCGCGCAACACGTTTACATCCGCCAAGCAGACAACGGTTCAAACCGTGGTATCGAAGCAGATAGCAACAGCGATGCCGCAGCCTCACCACAATCTAAACCAGCCCTCGCCAATGTCACTATCGAAGTAGCCAATGGCAGCAATAGCGGTGGCGACGATGCCGAAGGCGTATTATTCCGTAAAGGCACTGGTGCCAACGTTTATAACCTATTAGTTAAAGGCGATGTTGACTCTGGCGAATGTCTAGAAATTAACGACGATAACACAGTGATCAGCACCCAAGATGGCAACCTCACGGTTAACAACAGCCTGATTGACTGTGTTGAACCCTTTAAAAACGCCAAAGTGGATGCTGAAGAAGGCCGCACTATGGCGCTAGACGTTGAAGCGTGGTTCCTAGGTCAAGACGGTAACCTAGCGGGTGCCTCTGACTTAAACGGTTACATGCCAAACAGCTCGTCTGTGGCATTAACGGGCGGGGCCGCTGACCTAAATACCATGGATTCACGCTTAACAGATGCTCAATACATTGGTGCATTTGATGGCAGCAATGATTGGACTGAAAACTGGACAACAGCGATTCATGGCGATGTCGCGCCAGCGCCAAGCGCATTACCAACATTAACGTCTTGTCCTGTGGGCACAGCCACTGAAACGGTCACTCCGGGCTTATACAACGATAGCGATGTTACATTAGTTTGTCGCTTAGAAGGCAACATCACTTCAGACATGACGCTACTCGCGGGTGACAACGTGATGTACAAACTAGACGGCGGCGCCGTGGTTGTTGGTGGTGATAACGCTAATTCAGCGACATTAGGTATTCAAGCGGGCGCACAAATCTTTGCTACGGATAATAGCTACATCACGGTCAGCCGTGGTTCAAAAATTATGGCGAAAGGCAGTGAAGCACACCCAATCGTGATGACATCAGAGCAAGATGTTATCGCGGGCGCAACCGGTGAACGCGGTCAATGGGGCGGTCTAGTGCTCCTAGGTAACGGTCTAACGAATAAGTGTGATGACGCGAGTAACTGTGACGTTGCCTTTGAAGTCGGCGACTTACCTTATGGCGGTAACGACAACACCGATAGCAGCGGTCAACTAAGCTATGTGGTGGTGAAATACGCTGGCTTTAAAGTGAATGATACCCAAGAAATGAACGGTATCTCATTTGCAGCGGTGGGCAGTGGTACGCAAGTGGATCACATCCAAGTACATGCTAACGGCGACGATGGCGTTGAGTTCTGGGGTGGCGCGGTTAACATGAAATACGTTTACCTAAGCGACAACTTCGATGACAGCCTTGATTGGACTAACGGCTGGCAAGGTAAAGCACAGTTTGTGTACATCACGCATGAAGACGGCAGCGCTAACCGTGGTATCGAGGGCGACAGCCACAAAGGTACTGGTGATACGCCAATGTCTCAACCAGTTATCTCTAACCTAACTATCTTACCGGGTGTCGACACGGCCAATGCCAGTGGTGATAAAGGTGAAGGTATCTTACTTCGCGTTGCAACTGCGGCATCACTCAACAACGTGTTAGTACAAGGCCGTAAAGGTGCAACAGGCGATACAGAGTCGGGTGAGTGTCTAGAGCTTGACGGTACTTATGCTGACCTTGTTGATAACGTGACTAACGGTAACTTATCCATTAGCCATTCAGTGATTGACTGTAACGAACCATTTAAATACAGCTCTGATAACGCGGCCACAGCCGATGCAGTAGACGTAGCAACATGGTTTGCAGGTCAAATGGGCAACGCCACCACCAGCGTTAGCCTCAACAACGGCATGCCACTAGCCACTGAAACCAAGTTACTGGGTCAAGGTAAAGACATGAGCAGCACGGATTCATTCTTTGAAGCGACTAACTTTATCGGTGCATTCGACGCACAAAACGACTGGCGCAAAAACTGGGTATTCATCCCACAATAATTGCCATCCCGAGCGCTTTGCTTAGTGTTCATCACTGACAAAGCGCTCAAGCACTCTTTACTCTAAAGCCGCATCAAGGCGGCTTTTCAATGCCGATTGTATTAGTTAAATAGTGTAATGGGTATTTAATCACATACAGGATATGTAGGTATGAAAACTAATCCTCACACAGCTGCTTCTAGCAACATTGAGCCTATCAACATTCAGTCTAGAAAAAGTAAGCCAAACTTTAGCCAACACAAACTAAGCCACGCTATCGCCTCAGCGCTCTGTGCAGCAACGCTATTAACCGCGCTGCCAGCCCACGCCACAGAAAAAGACATCGACGAGGCAAAAGAAGACTTTCCTATCGAGTCCATCGCGATTATCGGTCGTCTTAATAGTGCCGCTTCAGAGGCAATGGAAGAGCGACGCGAACAAATCGCCGTGGCGGACATCATGGGCATTGAGCAACTGGCCCGCACTGGTGATAGTGACGCCGCCGCAGCGCTGCGCCGCGTTACTGGCCTCACACTTAAAGATGGTAAATTTATTTATGTGCGCGGTTTAGGCGAACGTTACTCAAGCACCTCGTTAAATGGCGCGATTGTGCCATCACCAGACCCAACCCGAAACGTGGTGCCGTTAGATATGTTCCCTTCATCGGTGATTGAGTCGCTATCAGTACAAAAAAGTGCCACCGCTGATATGCCAGCCGCCTTTGGTGGTGGTCATGTTGATATCCGCACTAAAAGTATTCCCCTTGAACCCTTCTTCTCGGTTGCGGTGGGCACAGCGCATAACACCAATGATAGCAATGACGCCCTAAGCTATCGTGGCGGCAACGACAACAGCGGTAAAGATGATGGCTTGCGCGACCTGCCAAGCAGCATCGAGCAAACTTACAATCAATACGGCGGCATCAGCCCAATCGATATCGTCACTGGCTCGGCGGGTAACATTGACTTTACCGCGGCACAGCAACTTAATCGCGAACTGGCTCTGGATATTTATCGTGATATGGATATCACCAGCGAAGACACCGACCAAGGCGCTAATATTGACCTTGCTGTAGGCAGTAACTGGGATATAGGTGATGAATCGGTATTCGGTGTGCTAGCCGCCGCTTCATACAAGAAACAAGCGAAAAACTACACCAAACGAGAAGTCGAGCTCGACGGCGACGACCAACAAGCCCAAATCGAAAACTCAAAAAATGTTAATGGCACCGACGCCAGCGTGCGTTTATCAGCGATGCTTAATTTAGGTTTTGAATTAAACGATGATCACAAGATAGAAACCTTCACTACCTATCTACGCGACACCTCTGATGATGTATCAATCTCAATCGAAGAAACCGTCGATACCCTCGGTGAACCTAATGCGCTGCAAGTCTATGGCGTTAATTACGAAGAACGCAGCTTGATCAGCAATCAAATTAAAGGGCAGCACTACCTTAGCGATTGGTGGGATCTTGAACTAGCATGGCAATATTCAGATGCGAGCTCATCGCGCGCTGCGCCCAATGAACTGGGTTACACTTACAATGTGCTACTTGATGACAACGACGCCATCACGAGCCGTCACCTTAACACGCAAGATGCCCCTAAATATGTGTATAGCCAATTAGATGATGACACCATCAACTACGGCTGGTCACTGACTCTGCCGCTTGAGTTTGATATCACTATGGTCAACGTGAAAGGTGGTTATCAATATTTTGAGCGTACTCGTCAAAGCAATGCCACCCGCCTAGGTTTTGATGTTGATCTGCGTCCATCGGATAGCGATGGCAACATCTTAGCGCAGTCCTTTGGCGATATCTTTAGTGATGACAACATTACCAATGACCGTTTAGGACTAGAGTTACAAGACGCTTCAACCGATACCGAAGATTATGTCGCAGCAGAAATCATTGATGCCGCCTTTGTCAGTGTTGATTTAAACATCGATGACGAATGGCGTATCTATGCAGGCTTGCGTTACGAAGACTTTAGACGTGTGACTTTACCTATCGATCCTGACGGTGATATTTCTGATGAAGGTGGTCGTTATCAAATCACCGACTACATCATCAAACAAGATGACTGGTACCCTTCCCTGTCACTCACTTGGGTTGAAAGCGATGAAACCCAGTGGCGTTTAGGTTTAAGTAAAACCGTGGTGCGCCCTGATTTACGTGAAGTCTCACCTGTACGTTTCCAAGATCCAGTCACTGGCTTTGACTTTTTCGGTAATCCACAACTTGAAAGCTCTGACATTTACAATCTCGATGCGCGCTGGGAATGGTATGGTGAAGCAGGCAACAGCTTTAGTGTCGGTGCATTTTACAAAGACATCGACGCGCCAATCGAACCAATTCAACGTATCTCAGAAGCGGGTCGTCAGCTTAAATTCTACAACGCCGACTCAGGTAGCATTTACGGTATCGAAGCAGACTTTCTCCAGCACCTTGATGTGTTAGGTGATGATGAAAGCCTGTGGCAATATTTCTTTGTTACGGGTAACGTGACGCTGAGTGACTCTGAAATCAATATCGCCAGCAGTGGCGAAATTGACCCAACTAATCAAACACGCCGCATGACAGGTCATTCACAATGGGTGACTAACTTGCAGTTAAGCTTTGACTCACCAAGTGAAGCCCATAGCGCCACATTGGTTTATAACGTCTTTGGCGAGCGTATCGCCTACGGCGGCCGTGGTGGTCTCGACGATGTTGTTGAGCAACCATTCCACAGCCTCGATTTAAGTTATAGCTACTTCCCAACAGACGCGATGGCAATCAAACTTAAAGCGCAAAACTTATTGGATGAAACCGCCGAATACCTACAGCAAGGACAACAGGTTTACGCCAAAGATCCCGGCTCGCAGTACTCGCTGCAATTTAGTTATAAGTTTTAGGCTCGCAAACAAAACAGCGAGTATTATCGTAATCAAGCTACCTCATGAGCAGGTGGCTTGATTATTTAACTAAACTCACTGCAAGGACATGCTCAATTTTCTGCTTTTTACCATTCCAAAGGTATTTGTAATGGCCACCTTGTACCGGAATAGCCACCGCTTTAGGTTTAAACGCGGCAACACACTCACCACCGACATCACGCACACTGCGATAAATCAGTCCATTACTACCACTAGCGCGTTGTGTTTTAGCAAATTGCTGTGATGGTTCGTAATGCTCTTGATACAAAAAATCGAATTCTTGCCCCCGAACATCATCTAAGGGCAGTGCAACTTTATTAATATAACAGCGCATCGTCATTTCAGTATCAGGCTCATTGGTCGCCTTGTAAAACTGTTCACGGTGATAAATGGTCTCTGCAAATGCCGTCTGTAGAGTTTTAGCAC
Organism: Psychrobium sp. 1_MG-2023; assembly: GCF_030689115.1. NCBI lineage: Bacteria > Pseudomonadati > Pseudomonadota > Gammaproteobacteria > Alteromonadales > Shewanellaceae > Psychrobium > Psychrobium sp. 1_MG-2023. The sequence goes on from NZ_JAUYVJ010000034.1 coordinate 6,832, forward strand.
CATAATACACGCCGTATTCAAAACCATCGGTAAATCGCGTTGCTATACCGATGTGAGTAAAGGCCGCCATAATGGGAGTCGTACCAGCACCACTAATGCGCTCTTCTTTAGGCACCAGCGCCAAATCACCCACTTGCTCACGCAATCGGTCATTCGTTAAAGATTCAAGAGCAAACACTATCTCTAAGTCTTGTGGTTTAGTGACATGCTCGAATAAATCAATCGGTGGAAAATGACTAGGCACTAAACGGAATAATTGTTCCCAATCGGGTAAACAAGTTTTAACCTCGTTGTGCATCAAGATACCTGCGCATATCACTGAGGTGGATCATGCTGCCTTTGAGCATAAAAGACAGAGCGGTTTCACCATTAAATGCTTGATTTGGCTTTGATAGCCACGCATCAGCTTGCTCTCGAGTAGGAAATAAAATGCCCAGCGCTTTATATACCCCCATGATGTAAGAAATCCGTTCTAATGTATCAACCGACAGTGTCGATGCTTTACCTTTTTTCCAATTATAGAAAGTCGATTCGGCAGGTTTACCCAGCAAGATAATTTGATCCTTACCCTTAACCCGCCACGCTTTCATGATATTAAAAAAAACCTCTAAAGCCACTTGCGCCACTTGTTGTGGTTGCTGCTCTAAAACAGCCTGTGCTTGCTCTTTCATTACTCGGCTCCCAATTTTCACCTTAACACCAGCATACTCCAGTAATGGACTCATATCAATTTTAACACCACAATTGCAGTACATTAATAAATATCATCAACCGAGTATCAATCCCAATGGAATACCAATCGCCATACCGATCAATATACCTGAAATGAAAAACCTTTGAGGCTGCCTAGTTAATTTTCCTTTGCTTGACCATGCATTTATATTATTTGACATGATTTTTCTCCATTCAATTAAAAAGCACTAAGAACTTCCTCGCTCTTAGTGCAGTGCATTTATCGTGAGCTAACAGCTCGATGTCGATTTCGCCATAAGCTAGCAGCATAAGAGGCTGTTAACGACACACTAACTCCTATCATCAAAACTGGAAACCATACTGGTGCGGAACCTGCTATAGCAACTCCTGCACCAATTGCCACAATAGACAAATTCCCACCTATTGCAGCTTCTTGTGATACACCTCCATTTACTTGATTAACTTCATCAATAGTTAGTTGACGCATAATATTATTCTCCCTATTCGGTTATACCGAGTTAATTTTGCTACTTTTAGCAATGATATAGCAGCTATTTCCCTTAAAGGAACAAAGTCAAGCCGCTTCCTTTTTCTAGTCCCTATGACTTCGTCTACTAGAAATCCTTTAGAATGATGGTTCCACACTGACAATAAGCTCAAGCTAGTTCAGAAAACCCATCGCGTCAAAGAAATAAAAAGGATTTTTTAAGGGCATTATAGAAATTTAAATACTACTGAAATAACAATGTGTAAGAGTAAAACGTCACGATTTAGCTTTGGGTGATAATGGTAGTTTAGGCGAATGGCTCGCCGATGATGCCTATATTTATATGCGAGAAAACCCACAGCAAAACCATTCAAGTCACGACCCCCCGACCCTGATGGCATTTTACGCGGTGGCTGGCGCCAATATGATTGGCGCTATAATCGCTCGACCTCTCGCATCCGCTGTCAACCGCCGATACAGGCTGTAGTGCGCGTTTGGCAATTAGTTTGGAAGAGCTGGCAGCGCTGTAGAAACCTAACAGAAATCCCGGCAAAAACACTGCCGGGATGATAGGTGTTGTAGTGGCAAGAGTGACAGTGTGGTTAGACAACATTTATGACCTCACCACTCGTCGTCCTGAAGCGCTTTTATTCAGGACCTCGCTTTACTGTTGCAACAAAAGCGAGATCCCTGCTAAAAGACTGCAAGATTGATTGTTATAACGATTTGTCACATTATTAAGGCTAAAAGCCTACTCAGTGCGTTTCATCGCTTTATGGTACACATCGCCTCGTTCCCGCTTGCCAACGGCGAACACAGTGACAATAACGATGTCATCTTCAACTTTGTACACTAAACGATAGCCAGATTGACGTAATTTAATCTTATACATGTTGTCAGCACCAGCGAGCTTTGAGACTGGCACATGTGGCACCGCTAGCCGTTCAATTAACTTCTTTTTAAACTGCTGTTGCAGGGTGGAGCCAAGCTTATTCCACTCTTTAAGTGCACTCTTTTTGAATTCGAGTTTATAGGTCATCAATGTTTACCGAAATACTCTCTTCCGATTCGCGCTCCTTGGCAAGAGCAAGTAACTCAAGGTCTTCAAGTCTATCCATCATCATCTCGTATGCTTGCGCAGGTACGCAATAAAATGCAGGCTCATTTCGGTTTAATACAGCAACAGGTTCGCCGCAAGCACTTGTTGCCACTTTCATTGGGTTAGCTTTTAATTCGGTAATACTGGCAGCAACATCAGCTAAAATTCTAGAGGTCATCAATTCGGTCTCTTAATCGATCTTTATATTGGTTATGTTAGTCGCAGCAAAGCGAGATAACAAGAACTAAAAGTGCCGGAATGACAGATTATTAACGCTAGTAAACCCAAATTTAAAGCCATGACGGTATGTTATTAGCAAGCGTTAAACCGCAGGGATGCGGTTTTCGAGCGTGCCATGGATGGGCTTGAGCAACTTGTGGTTAACATGCCGTTGTGGCTTGGCTTAGTGAACAACTTAAAGGTTCGGTAAGCCGTTAGAGATCCCGGCTAAAAGACTGCCGGAATGACGGATTATTAACGCCAGTAAACCTCAACTTAAAGCCATGACGGTATGTTATTAACAAGCCTTAAACCACAGGGATGCGGTTTTCGAGCGTGCCATGGGTGGACTTGAGCAACTTGTGGTTAACATGCCGTAGTGGCTTGGCTTAGTGAACAACTTAAAGGTTCGGTAAGCCGTTAGAAGTTCCGGCTAAAACACTGCCGGAATGACGGGGTTTTAAGGCCATGTCGGTGTGGTTGATTTTCCGGAATGACAGTATTAAATTGCAGGCATAAAAAAAGCACTCCTTAGAGTGCTTTTTATACTTAAAACGTAAGAAATATTACTTCTTAGATTTAAGTGAACCAAAACGTGATTTGAACTTGTCAACACGGCCGCCAGCGTCAGCAACTTTTTGCTTACCAGTGTAGAACGGGTGACACTCTGAACATACGTCTAGTGCTAAATCTTTACCAACTGTTGAACCAACGTTGATTACGTTACCGCAAGAACAAGATGCCTTGATTCCAGCGTATTCTGGGTGAATACCTTGTTGCATTAGAAAAACCTCTAATTAGTTCGCATCGCTATCAAACCCGAAGTCTGACACCATACGAAGATTGTAAAATAATAGGGCGCGAATTATATAGCATTGATTTTGATCATGCTAGTCGATCGAATAAATAATCCGCTTCTATTTCACATATAATCTGATTACACTAACCCTTGTCCTTTAATATAGTCCTCGTTAGTATTGAAAACCAATGACCCACACCACGCTTGTTGAAGTAGCGGTCCCCACGCCATTACGTAGAAAGTTTAGTTATTTATGCCCAAGCGAATTTGCGCTGCCCAGTGTTGGCGCGCGGGTGGAAGTGCCCTTTGGCTCACGCACGTTAATTGCCATGGTCACCGGATTACTCGAAGAGTCAGAGGTTAACCGCGATAAATTAAAAGCGCTCACGCAGGTGCTCGATGATGATTCATTGCAGCCCATAACAATTCATAAGCTCTTAGGCTGGGCGAGTAATTATTATTTATATTCCTTAGGTGAGATTTATCACCAGTCAATGCCAGCGTTATTGCGCAAGGGCGAGGCAGCGACCATAGCCCCCATCTTGCAGTGGCAATTAACTGAACAGGGACAGTCTACCGAGCCAGACAGCTTAGCCCGCGCTAAAAAACAACAACAGTTAGTTAGTCTGCTACACCAAGGGCCGCACACCCCAGCGCAATTAAAACAGCAAGACATTAGCAGCGCGACGATTAAAGCAGTGGAGAAAAAAGCACTTATCGAGCAAGTGGCCAAACCGCTAGCTGCGCCTTGTAGTTGGACTGATGAACAGATTAACCATGATGATCGGTTGGTGCTTAATAAAGAACAAGCGATTGCGGTGGCGGCAATTAATATTGAGCGCGGATATAGCTCCAGTCTCTTATTAGGTATCACTGGCAGTGGTAAAACTGAGGTCTATTTACAAGCCATTGAGCAAGTGATTAATGCGGGCAAGCAAGCGCTGATCATCGTGCCAGAAATAGGCTTAACGCCGCAGACGCTACACCGTTTTCAGAGCCGCTTTAATGTGCCGATTGTGTTTTTACATTCAGGGCTCAATGATAAAGAACGCCTCGACGGTTGGCTTAAAGCACAGCAAGGCCAAGCAGCGTTAATCATTGGCACCCGCTCGGCAATTTTTACTCCGCTTAAACGCCCCGGTATGATCATTGTTGATGAAGAGCATGATAGTTCGCTAAAACAACAAGACACCTTTAGATACAACGCCCGTGATTTAGCCGTAGTACGTGCCAATATTGAACAAATTCCATTGGTGCTAGGCAGTGCGACGCCCTGCTTTGAAACGCTGCACAACGCGAAACTCGGTAAGTATCAACAGCTAACCTTAAGCAAACGCGCGGCCAATGCCAGTGAAGCGAGCCATCAGATCATTGATATTAAAGGGGTGCAGCTGCAAAGTGGCTTATCACCGCAGTTAATTCAGTTAATGGAGCACCACTTATCACGCGGCAATCAAGTGATGCTATTCTTAAATCGTCGTGGCTATGCCCCCGCTTTATTGTGTCATGAATGTGGTTGGCTGGGTGATTGCCATCGCTGTGACGCCCATTACACCGTGCATCAACGTTATCGCTATATTCAGTGCCATCATTGTGGCGATCAGCACGGTATTCCAACTCAATGCCCCGGCTGTGGTAGCACCCAACTAGTCACCGCGGGTGTCGGCACCGAACAGCTCGAACAAACCGTTAATGAATTGTTTCCACAGTATAAAAGTGTGCGTATTGATCGTGATAGTACAAGGCGCAAAGGCTCGCTAGATGAATCGCTTGAGGGGATCAACAACAACGACTACCAAGTATTAATCGGCACGCAAATGTTGGCTAAAGGGCATCACTTTCCCGATGTGACCTTGGTGGCGTTACTCGATGTTGATGGTGCGTTATTTAGTGGTGATTTTCGCGCCAGTGAAAAACTCGCTCAATTATATTTACAAGTCTCTGGCCGTGCAGGCCGCGCCAGTAAACCCGGTCAGGTGGCGCTACAAACCCATCATCCCGAGCATCAACTATTGCAACGCCTCAACAGCGAGGGGTATTCATCGTTTAGTGAAGATGCGTTAACCGAGCGCAAAATTGCCCAACTGCCCCCTTATTGGCACATGGCGCTGCTACGTATCGAGTCGCACAACCCACAACACATCACAGTATTTAATCAAGTCTTGCAGGATATCGCGCAGCTAATTTTGCAACAACTGGTCAGCAAAGAATCCCCGCTGCGCCAAATCGGCCCAATGCCCTCACCGATGGAACGCCGCGCGGGAAAATTCCGCTGGCAGGTGATCTTCGAAGCCAGCAAACGCAGCCAGCTGCATAAATTTCTCACCGTCCTCATCGGCGAACTCGATAAACACAAAGCCAGCCGCTTAGTGCGCTGGTCTATCGATGTCGACCCGATTGATATGGTGTAGGTCATGCTGTCGATAAGTGTCGCGACTTGAATGCCAAGTCGCCGTCAATCCGTCCATGGAGGCTCTGGAACAACATCCCTGTTGTTCAAGCTTGCCTTATCAAATCGCAACACTTTTTAGTCAGTGAGCCGCACTGGCATTTAAGGGAAAATTTTTAAAAGTCAATCACTGGTAGCTACCACCTATCTCCCGTTTTTAGTTGCCTTTTAGGAGTCAGCTGTTAGGAAAAAAATTCAGGGACGAATTTTTAGATTTTTACGCAGGGATGCGTATAAAAATCGGTTCCGTTAAGACAGCTGGCTACTAAAAGAAAAGCAACTAACTTACGGGTCGCCTTTGCAAATAACCCCCCTGTTATTTGTCCTACGGACCAGCTAAGCTGTCTTAAATCGTTCCAGACGATTTAATCTTTTGGTTACTTTTCTTTGGCGAAGCACAGAAAAGTAACTGGTGTGCTTGAGTCAACACAAAATGGATCACAGAACTTAAATAGCACATCAAATTATCAGAGCAATCAATCAAGAAGACACAATAAAAATAATAAAACTATAAAATGTAATTTTTTAGCAAATATGCTACCAATGCCGCTAGAGGCAGGCGCTGATTTACGATAGACTTATGGCTTTATTGTCGCCGAATTGAGGCGATAACGACGATTTAAACAACACTAGTGGTGCAAAACCTGATGAAAGAGAATATCCAACAATTACTTGAACAAACTGTCGCAATTTTAAAGCAAGAAAATATTTTGCCAGCAGAAGCGGCTCCACGCATTCAAGTAGACCGAACTAAGGATAAATCTCACGGCGATTTCGCCACTAATCTAGCGTTAATGACTGCGAAGCCAGCAGGCAAAAACCCACGCGAATTAGCTCAGCTTATTTGTCAGCATTTACCACAGTCAGCCGTGATTGCAAAAACTGAAATCGCAGGCCCAGGCTTTATTAACTTCTTCGTTGCTGATAACGCCTTAACCGACCAGCTGGAAGCCGCTTATCAAGACGCTAACTTAAATGTGAGCCAAGTTGAAACACCACAAACCATCGTGGTTGATTACAGTGCGCCAAACCTTGCTAAAGAGATGCACGTGGGTCACCTGCGCTCTGCGATCATCGGCGATAGCGTAGTACGCACATTAGAGTTTTTAGGTCACAAAGTTATTCGCCAAAACCATGTCGGCGATTGGGGTACTCAGTTTGGTATGCTACTGACCTACATGGAGCGCTTGCAACAGCAAGGCGGTGAGATTTCAATGGAATTGCACAACCTTGAGCAATTCTACCGCGCAGCAAAACAGTGTTTTGATGAAGATGAGTCATTCTCGACCCGTGCCCGTGAAATGGTTGTAAAATTACAGTCTGGCGACGAGCAATGCAAAGCCTTATGGCAGCAATTTATCGATATTTCTTTAAGCCATTGTCAGGAAACGTACGACCGTTTAGGCGTGAGCTTAACTCGTAAAGACGTGATGGCTGAAAGTGCTTATAACGACGATTTAGTGGGCGTGGTTGAATCACTAAAAGAGCAAGGCTTGTTAGTAGAAAATGATGGCGCACAATGTGTTTTCCTTGAGCAGTTTAAAGGTAAAAACGACGAGCCATTACCAATCATTATTCAAAAAACTGGCGGCGGTTTCTTATATGCCACTACCGATATGGCGGCAACACGCTACCGTAATGACGTATTAAATGCTGATCGCGTACTATATTTTGTTGATGCGCGCCAAAGCCTGCATTTCCAACAAATCTTTGCCCTTGCGAAGAAAGCCAAGTTTGCTCGTGAAGAGATGTCACTTGAGCACATGGCGTTCGGTACGGTGATGGGTGAAGATGGCAAACCATTTAAAACCCGTTCTGGTGAAGTAGCAAAACTTGCTGACTTGTTATCAGAAGCACAACAACGTGCCTTTGATTTAGTGAAGTCGAAGAATCCAGACATGGATGAAGCTGAATTAAAAGCCATTGCTGATGTGGTGGGTATTTCTGCAGTTAAATACGCTGATTTATCTAAAGCCCGTACTAGTGATTACACCTTTAGTTTTGATAGCATGTTGAGCTTTGAAGGTAACACCGCACCATACATTCTTTATGCTTACACTCGTGTCGCGAGCATCTTTGCTAAAGCAGGTGTGGATGCTGATAACCTCAGCGGTGAAATCAGCCTAGATACCGAGCAAGAAAAAGCCTTAGGCACTAAGTTAATGCAATTTAACGATGCGCTAGGTAACGTTGCAGCCAAAGGTTTACCGCACGTGATGTGTACTTACCTTTATGAGTTAGCGGGTTCATTCTCTAGCTTCTATGAAGCTTGTCCTATCTTGGTAGGTGATGATGAAGCGGTTAAACAAAGTCGCTTAAAATTAGCGGCATTAACGGCTAAGACGCTACAACAAGGCTTATCATTATTAGGCATCAAGACGCTGGAGCGTATGTAATCAATGCCTGATCACGCAAAGAAAGGCCGCCCGAAAAAGCCTAATCAAGGTAAAAAATCGGGCACTAAAAAAGCAGCTCAAGCGCAACCTTCGCCACGCCCACGTTTATTCGTAATGCTGGCGGCGGTATTGATCATCAGTGCTGCGTTCGGTTACTTCTTAATTAAAATTGATGGTAGTGCTGAAACGGTTGCCATTGAACCTGCACCTGTCGTTACAGCGAAACCAAAACCGGCACCGAAGCAAAGCCAAGAGCCATTACCGCAAGCACCTAGTGGCGGCTGGCAGTATGAGAAGCTCGATCAAAAAGAAGTTGCCGTTGAACTGCCAGAACAACAAGAGTCAACTCGCCCTTATCGCCTGCAATGTGCCAGCGTCCGCTCACGAGCACAAGCTGAAGAGTTAAAAGCGCGAATAGCATTCCAAGGTCATGAGTCGTTTATTAAAGCGGTGCAAGGCTCTAAAGATGTTTGGTATCAAGTGTACCTCGGCCCGTTTGATCGTAAACGTCAAGCCGAAACGGTGCGTCATAAAATGCAACGCGCCGACATCAATCACTGTAAGATCTTTTTCTGGCAGGGATAATAGTAAATACCACCAACGTCGTTCCGGCAGTCTTTTAGCCGGAACCTCTCATTCAACAACAAAAGCGAGATCCTGAATTAAACACTTTCAGGACGACGACATTAGCTTCCCAACACTCTTAGCAACACCGTTCTGGCAAGTCCACCAACGTTGTTCCGACATGTCCACTAACGTCGTTCCGGCAGTCTTTTAGCCGGAACCTCTCATTCAACAACAAAAGTGAGGTCCTGAATTAAACACTTTCAGGATGACGACATTAGCTTCCCAACACTCTTAGCAACACCGTTCTGGCAAGTCCAACAACGTCGTTCCGGCATGCTTTTAGCCGGAACCTCTCATTCAACAACAAAAGCGAGATCCTGAATTAAACACTTTCAGGACGACGACATTAGCTTCCCAACACTCTTAGCAACATCGTTCAGGCAATTCCACCAACGTCGTTCCGGCATGCTTTTAGCCGGAATTTCTCATTCAACAACAAAAGCGAGATCCTGAATTAAACACTTTCAGGACGACGACAGTTATTCATTCTAACAAGCTCACAGGCGCTTAATTTTATTTATCCCCTTGAAAAAACGCCCACTACCCCCATTTCTATTTTAACCCAAGCAAACGATGACTCGATTGTTCAATCGTTTTGCCATTTATTTTTAGGTGGGGCAATAAGCCCAACCGTTTATTATCAAGAGGACAGATAATGACTACGATAGTATCTGTACGCCGTGAAGGTAAAGTTGTTATTGCTGGTGACGGTCAAGTATCACTAGGTAACACTGTAATGAAAGGCAACGCACGCAAAGTACGTCGCCTGTACAACAATAAAGTATTAGCAGGATTTGCTGGCGGCACCGCCGATGCATTTACTTTATTTGAACGTTTTGAAGCTAAGTTAGAAATGTATCAAGGTCATTTGACTAAAGCGGCGGTAGAGCTGGCTAAAGATTGGCGTACCGATCGTGGCTTACGTAAGCTTGAAGCCTTACTAGCGGTTGCTGATAAAGAAGCATCGTTAATAATCACGGGGAACGGTGATGTGATTCAGCCTGAAAATGATTTAATCGCGATTGGTTCTGGTGGACCTTTTGCTCAAGCTGCAGCCACGGCACTACTTGAGAATACTGACCTTGATGCCAATGACATTGCAACACGCGCATTAACCATCGCTGGTGATATTTGTGTTTATACTAATGGTAATCAGACCGTTGAAACACTAGACGCTAACGACGAGAGTAAATAGAGAGAATCCTATGTCACAAATGACTCCAAGAGAAATCGTATCAGAATTAGATGCACACATTATTGGTCAAAGCGATGCTAAACGCGCTGTTTCTATTGCACTGCGTAACCGCTGGCGTCGGATGCAGCTTAACGATGAGCTGCGCCAAGAAGTTACGCCAAAAAATATCTTAATGATTGGTCCAACGGGTGTTGGTAAAACTGAAATCGCTCGTCGTTTAGCCAAACTGGCTAATGCGCCTTTTATTAAAGTTGAAGCGACTAAGTTCACTGAAGTAGGTTATGTTGGTAAAGAAGTTGACCAAATCATTCGTGATTTAGCTGATGTGGCATTAAAAATCACTCGTGAACAACAAATGAGTAAAGTACGCTTTGCCGCGGAAGAAGCCGCTGAAGAACGTATTTTAGATGCTTTATTACCACCAGCACGTGGCGGTTTTGACGAAGAGCCAAACAAAACAGATAGTGGCACGCGCCAAGTATTCCGTAAGAAATTACGTGAAGGCCAGCTTGATGATAAAGAAGTCGAAATGGACATTGCCTCACCGCAAGTGGGTGTTGAAATCATGGCTCCTCCGGGCATGGAAGAAATGACCAATCAATTGCAAGGCATGTTCCAAAACCTGAACACCACGCCAAGCAAAAAGCGTAAGTTAAAGATTAAAGATGCGTTAAAACTAGCGCAGGAAGAAGAAGCTGCTAAATTAGTTAATCAAGAAGATTTGAAAGACCAAGCTATTGAAATGGCTGAGCAGAACGGCATCGTATTTATCGATGAAATCGATAAGATTTGTAAGCGCGGTGAAGCGTCAGGTCCAGACGTATCACGTGAAGGCGTGCAACGTGATTTACTTCCATTAATCGAAGGTTGTACAGTTTCAACCAAGCACGGCATGATCAAAACCGATCATATCTTGTTTATTACTTCAGGTGCTTTCCAAGTGGCCAAGCCATCGGATTTAATCCCTGAGCTACAAGGTCGTTTACCAATTCGTGTTGAATTAAGCGCGCTTTCAAGCGATGACTTTATTCGTATTTTAACTGAGCCGAATGCATCGCTAACTGAGCAACACAAAGCATTATTAGCCACCGAAGGCGTGAACGTTGAGTTTACCGAAGATGGCATTAAGCGCATTGCTGAAGCCGCGTGGCAAGTAAATGAGCGTACTGAGAACATCGGTGCACGTCGCCTACACACGGTATTAGAGTGTTTAATGGAAGAGATTTCATACCACGCTTCTGATCGCAGTGGTGAGAGCATTAGCATTGATGCTGCTTATGTTGATAAGTATTTAGGTGATTTAATTGAGAATGAAGACTTAAGCCGCTTCATTTTATAATTACAGCTACATTAACAAATAATAATAAAAAGCAGGGTTCGCCCTGCTTTTTTATTGCCTTTTTATTGATGATTGCTCTATCATTCTTATACTAAATACATTAAGTGAGTGGTCTTGTTGTTCCTTGGGAAAAGGCGCTCGATTGACTAATAGCTGACTATTGGGATTGAAAGCAACGCCGTTCCAGCTTATTTTAACTGGCACAAGTGGGCAAATATTTAATGCAATTGGTATTACAACAACGGAATGGCGCTAACTATGATATCAATTACTGATGCACAACTTCATTGTGATTCTTCACTTGTAAAGGTTTGCTTTGATGATAACTCTAATCACTTTATTTCATTTGAGCTATTACGAATTTATTCACCCATGGCTTGTAAAGTCCCTGATGGACACCAACAACCACGACTGGTAACAGATAAAGCCTTTGTTAGAGTTGACAAGATGACTCACTTGCCTAAAGGCGGACTCACTATCACCTTTGATGATGGACATTTTAGCGGCATATTTGAGCCACATTACTTATTGAAGTTATGCCAAGAGCAAGATAGTTTGTGGTGTGATTACCTTGCGCGCTTTAAAGCCGCACAACAATGGCGTAACAATACCATTAGCGCGCAAGTGCTGTATTGAACAACAACGTTTTTCCGACAGCTCCCACATCGTCATTTAGGCAGGCCCTACACCGTCGTTCCGGCATGCTGTTAGCCGGAATCTCTCCTTAACAACAAAAGCGAGACCCTGAATTAAACACTTTCAGGACGACGAGGTCAGGCACCTCACATCATCAGGACGACAAGGTGAGGCACTCCACATCGTTGTCGTTCCGGCATGTTGTTAGCCGGAATCTCTCCTTGAACAACAAAAACGAGATCCTGAATTAAACACTTTCAGGACGACGAGGTGAGGCACCTCACATCATTATCGTTCCGGCATGCTGTTAGCCGGAATCTCTCCTTAACAACAAAAGCGAGATCCTGAATTAAACACTTTCAGGACGACGAGGGTAAGGTGAGGCACCTCACATCATTGTCGTTCCGGCATGGTGTTAGCCGGAATCTCTCCTTAAACAACAAAAACGAGATCCTGAATTAAACACTTTCAGGACGACGAGGGTAAGGTGAGGTACTCCACATCATTGTCGTTCCGGCATGTTGTTAGCCGGAATCTCTCCTTAACAACAAAAGCGAGATCCTGAATTAAACCCTTTCAGGACGACGAGGGTAAGGTGAGGCACTCCACATCGTTGTCGTTCCTGCATGTTGTTTGCCGGAATCTCTCCTTAACAACGAAAGCGAGATCCTGAATTAAACACTTTCAGGACGACGAGGTGAGGCACTCCACATTATCAGGGCGACAAGTTGGCTTTCCAACATACTCAACATCGTCATATTAATATGATGACGTTTTACTCTTCAGCCTGTGGCTCACGGCTCGCCTTGCGCATTTGTACTAGGTAATAGATATTCGTTAACGCGATAAAAGCATTCAGTAATAGCACCGGCATAGAACCAATTAAACCGCCATATACTGATAACAGTGATGCACCGAGTAAATTCCAGCTCCGTAGCTTCATTAAATCTTTAAGGGTTAAGGAGTAGGCTATGATCACCGATGCGAAAATTCCAAACCACTCAACCGCATTCATCTCATCCATCTTGCCACCTTCTAGTTCATTAATTATTATTAGTATCAAAACCAGTCTAACCAATGCACCTGAGTCGTAACACTAACGATGATGAAAATTGCGTAACAGCTCAAATTAAAGCGCAGAAACGTGCCCTACATCAATGAAAATAATGCTTCACTTATTCGATACTTAGTCTAGTATTGAACATATACCCAAGCGGAGAATAGCATGCAATATAATACATCTGAACTATGTGATATTTATCTAGAAAGTGTTGATGTGGTCGAGCCAATGTTTGCCAATTTTGGCGGCACTAACTCATTTGGTGGTGAAGTCACCACGGTAAAATGTCATGAGGCAAATGGACAGGTTCGAGATGTGCTTCAGCGCAATGGTGAAGGTAAAGTGCTGGTGATTGATGGCGGCGGTTCACTACGCCGTGCCTTAGTCGATTTTGAGCTCGCTGAAATTGCACTCGAAAATGGCTGGGAAGGAATTATTGTATTTGGCTGCATTCGTGATGTTGATTTAGTCGATGAATTAGATATTGGCATTCAGGCGTTAGCCTCGATTCCTGTATTAGCCAGTGATAGTAATGATGGTGATGCCGACATTCCAGTGAACTTCGGTGGCGTGACTTTCCTACCTGAAGATCATGTTTATGCTGACTCTACCGGCATTATCCTCTCGCCAGAACCGCTTGATATTGAGTAGTTACTCGTAAACTAATCATCAGTTAGGCAATTAAACTTGCCTAACTTGCTTTATAATCACTCCCCATCCCCATTGTTTTATTGTCTAGAAGTATTTATTTATGAAAACTCTTGTTGTTGCCGATCAACCTTACCTTAATCAGTATTTAGCGACCCGCCCTGGCGAGTGCAAAGTTGGTGAGCAGCTGCAGTTGCTACCACAAGGTGAGTTAAGTGGCGGCTTAGCTAAGCTCGCCAAAAAAGGCATACGTTTTGTATTACTTGGTGTGCCGGAAGATATTGGTCCTAGGGCTAATTTAGGTCGCGGTGGAGCTGATAAAGGCTGGGCTGCTTTCTTGTCGCGCTTTGTTAACTTACAGCAAAATGATTTTATCCGCGCTAATGAGATTGCCCTATTAGGTCATATCCACTGTGATGATTTACAGCAACAAAGCAAGTCGCTTGAGCTTAATAACGATGATGATCTAGCCACTATTCGTCAACATGTCGGCACGTTAGATCAACGCTTAGCACCCGTGATTAAAACGATCGTCGAGCAGGGTTTATATCCTATCGTTATCGGCGGCGGTCATAACAACGCTTTTCCGATCTTACAGGGAACGAGTCAAGCCAAGGGCACTGCGATTAGCGCGATTAACCTTGACCCACACACCGACTTTAGAGCACTGGAAGGCCGTCATAGCGGTAATGGTTTTAACTATGCCGCTGAGCAGGGCTATTTAGGCCGTTATTTTTCGTTAGGCATGCATGAGTTAAAGAACTCGGCAGCGAATATTGCCAGCTTAAATAGTAAACACTTTCCATTTATTAGTTACCAACAAATTTATGTACGCCGCGAGATGACTCTGGCGCAAGCGCTGCAAGATGCGCAATGTTATTTAAGTGATGGCAATAAACCAATTGGGGTTGAGCTAGATGTTGATAGCATTTCCTTTATGCCTGCCAGCGCCTATACCAACGCGGGGGTTGATTTAGCCGACGCACAATTTTATGTACATGCCATGGCAAGCATCGAACAAAGCTGTTACTTACATTTAGCAGAAGGTGCACCAATTCAACACCCAGCAGGCATTGACGCTGGTAATAGTGATGTTGGCCAAGGCCTAAGCGCATTAGTGGCTAGCTTTATTCAAGCCAAGCAAGAAATTGGCGAGTAACGACTAATCGACTTGCCATTTCGCTTTAATTTGTTCAAAGATAGGCAAGGTGACAAGACGCTCAAATTGCTTCTGGTAGCGAGAGACTAATGCCGAATCGCTGCCTTTGCTTAATGCAACATAGACATTACTTTCTAGCTCTGTCACCTCAATCAATGGAACCAGTTGTGAAGAATCGATTAACTTCTTTTTTGCTAGCTCGTGTAATACCACAGGCGAGGAAATAATTAAGTCAATTCTGTCTTTAAGCAACATGCCGATGTTTTGTTCGTATTGCCCCGTAAGATATACATGCTTAAAATCATTACGCTCTAAGTAAGCAGCGGTCGTGTAAGCTTGAGGGGTACTAATACGATACTCTTTTGCTTGCTCGATGGAGTCGAAAGGCTGGGGAAACTTTGAACGTAACCCCCAAATATAAATACGCTGAGTAGTTAACTGCCCTACCCAATGAAACTTATCTTCGCGCTCTCTATTACGAATTAATGAGTAAATCAGTACATTGGGCTCAGTGAGCGCCGTTTTATAAGCGCGCGCCCAAGGTAATACCTGTGTTTGAGGCGTGTCTTGAGTGAGCGCAAACAATTGAGATATGACATCCACAGAGTAACCGTCAAGATTACCGTTATTTTTTACTATTTGAAATGGGCTCAGATGCTCTGTGACAACCTTGATCGTTTGTGCTCTAGCCGCGTTAATAAAGCAACTAAAAATGGCAATGACACAGACGGCTAAACGGGAAATAATGACAGGCTCTAAGACTTGAAAAACAAGGGTATTAATATAACATATTACTAATGTACTTCAAGTTTGGAGCACTAGCCCACGAGGTAAGTTCCTGTGCCAAATGCGATATGCTCACCTTGTTCATTATGTAGTTCCATCCGCGCCACAGCCACTTTATTACCCGCCCTAATCACCGTTGCGGTTGCAATAAATTCTTGGCCACGACCCGGCCTGAGGTAATCAATGCGCAGGTCAATAGTGCCTAGATTTTGCAAACGTTGAGTGACTGTTTGCTCGGTTATGTGCTCCATGTTCTCAATCACCTGAGCGAATACCATCATGCCACCCGCGACGTCAAGAATGGTCGCTGTCACACCGCCATGCAAAATACCATGGATAGGATTACCCACTAATTCGGGTTTCATTTGAATACTTAACTCTACACTATCAGCAGTATAGTGGTTGATTTTCAAGCCGATAAGTTGATGGAACGGCATGTTTTGCTGGAACACTTCAGCGATTGTTTGGCGAATTTGAGTCGAAGTAAGCACTTGTTCCATGATTGTCCCTCGTTAAATGAATAGCTTCAGTCTAAAGCAATACAAACAATTTAAACAAGCATTTTAATGAGACAATTGTTGCCCTGTGCATTACACTACACACATTATTTAAGACTCAAAATAAGTTGCGATTACAGTGTCCTCACCTTCTGCACAATTATCTTCTCCACAACAAATACTTAGCCAAGTATTTGGTTATAGTGAGTTTCGTGCGGGACAGCTTGATATAATCAATCATGCCGTTAGTGGTAATGACTGTTTGGTGATCATGCCAACCGGCGGCGGTAAGTCATTATGCTTTCAAATCCCCGCATTATTAATGCCGGGGCTGACCATTGTTGTGTCGCCATTAATTTCGTTGATGAAAGATCAGGTCGATACACTACAGGCCAATGGAATAAATGCGGCTTACCTCAACTCAAGCCAAACTAGAGAAGAGTCTCTCGCGGTGCTTAACGCGATGCAATACGGTGAACTCAAACTCATTTATGTTGCGCCAGAGCGACTGATGCTACCAAGCTTTCTCGATCGCATTCAACAGCTACACATTTCATTAATAGCGATTGATGAAGCGCATTGTATTTCACAATGGGGTCATGATTTCAGGCCAGAATATGCAAGTCTAGGCCAGATAAAGTCCGTTTTACCCCAGCCGCCAATCATGGCATTAACGGCAACGGCTGATGATGCAACACGCCAAGAGATTTCATCGCGCTTGAATTTAAACAACCCGTTTTATCATCAGGCGAGTTTTGATCGGCCTAATATTCGTTATACCTTGTATGAAAAATACAAACCTTTCACTCAGTTATTACAATATTTAAAAACTCAACCGGAGAACTCCGGGATTATCTACTGTACTACGCGTAAGCAAGTGGAAGAAACGGCACTGAAGCTTCAGCAACAGAATTATTCAGTTCTGGCATATCATGGTGGTATGGAGCACAGCCAACGACAAAGCGTGCAAGAAAGTTTTATTCGTGGTGATACCGACATTGTAGTGGCCACAGTTGCTTTTGGGATGGGAATTGATAAACCCGATGTGCGCTTTGTGATTCACTATAACATTCCTAAAAATATTGAGTCCTACTATCAAGAAACGGGCCGCGCTGGACGTGATGGCATGAACGCAGAAGCGGTAATGTTATTCGATCCTAGCGATATTGGTAAGGTACGTTTTTTAATCGAACAAGGCAATAACGAAGCCCAGCAACAAGTTGAGCATCAAAAGCTGAATGCGATGGCTGCATTCGCCGAAGCTCAGACCTGTCGTCGCCAAGTGTTACTCCATTATTTCGGTGAATACGGTACTGAAAAGTGCGGTAACTGCGATATTTGCCTCGACCCACCGAAACATTTCGATGGCACCGTGGTCGCGCAAAAAGCCCTCTCCTGTGTCTATCGTGTTAAACAAAGCTTTGGTGTCGGTTATGTCATTGATGTACTGCGCGGCTCTAAAAATCAACGTATTTTAGAGTATGGTCACGATAAACTAAGTACTTATGGTATTGGTGTTGAGCATAGCAGTGAGTATTGGCTCAGTATTTTCCGCCAGCTAATTCATCTCGGTTATTTGCGCCAAGATATCACCCGCAGTTCAGTATTAGTTCTTAACCCTGACGCGCGTGCAGCGTTAAAAGGCGAACAGCGTATTGAACTAGCCGTACCACGATTACAGGCCATCACTAAGAGCACCTCCAGCAATCGCTCTCGTAAAGATGATTATGATTACGATGAAGTGTTATTTGCCAAACTACGTAAATTACGTAAGAAAATTGCAGATGAGCAAGGTGTTCCACCGTATGTGGTATTTAACGATGCTTCGCTGGCAGAAATGGCCGAGCAACAACCACAAACGCCATTCGAGCTGCTACGAATTAACGGGGTTGGCGAACGTAAATTAGAGAAGTTTGGTGACCCGTTCCTCGATGTGATCCGCAGCTATCAGTTTAATTAGTCCAGTTACATTATTCCTCACCCTATTGAATCTTAAGTTAAATCAAAAAATCATCAGTTAGCTAAAGTTCCATCGATTGGTGGATATGGCTATTTGTAATTATCTGTTACCATAACTAGTATTAAAGTTCTTACCGCTCTCACCAAATAATGGAAAGGTGCTATGTTAAAAAAAATACTCCCTCTAACTACTTTAAGCCTTAGTTTAGTTGCTACATCTGTGTTAGCTGCATCGGATACCCGCTCTCATGCGATGGGCGGCACGTCAGTTGCTTCATCAAATTATTTGTCGGCGACCCTGAGCAACCCATCGCTAATCGCTAAGCAAGCCAAAGCGGAAGATGACTTTGGCATTATGTTGCCAAGCATTAATTTCCAAGTACAAGACAAAGGTGAGTTACTGGATAACATTGATAACTTTCAAGATAGCTTTGATCATTTATCCAATCTATTAGAACAAGCTGAATTTGGTAGTTTCCCATCTCCAGAAGAGCTTACCCGCGCGCGAGCACGCCTAGCGACCGATTTAGCGCGCCTAGATAGCATCGCTTTGATCGAAGGTAACATTGCCGCAGCAATTGCTTCACCAAACCGCTATGGTGGTATGGGGCTTCACTTCAATACTGAGTTTGACTTGTTAGTAAACGTTGATATTGCTGAATCCGATGTAAATACCATCGCCAATTCTAATACACCTGATGAGCTCGACCAACTAGACTCTGAAGCACAAGTCGTTGGCGCTGCGATTAGTGAAATTGGCTTCTCTTACGGCCGCGAAGCTGAAATCAAGGGCACTAAGTTTAACTGGGGTGTCACTCCAAAATTCCAACAAGTTGATCTGTTTAACTACGTTGTTGGTGTACAAAGTTTTGATGAAGACGATTTTGACGCCAATAACTTTAAGACGACTGATGAGCAGTTCAATATCGATATTGGTTTATCAATGGAAGTTTACAAAAACGTGACGATTGGTTTCACCGCAAGCAACTTAATCGAGAATGAGTTCTTAGCCGTTGAACACAATAACCGCCGTCCATTATATGTTGTCGGCCCTGAGTACAAGTTAGGCGCAGCCTATCAAAATGATTTCCTAACCGTTGCAGCAGATATTGATTTAAATGCACCAGAAGGTTTAAGCCTAGAACCTGATAGCCAATATGTTCGCGCAGGCTTAGAGCTTAACGGGTTCGATTGGGTGCAACTACGTTTCGGTTACTCTCATGACCTTGAAGGCGAGCAAGACGATTTCGTTAGTGTTGGTCTTGGCTTCTCACCATTTAACGTGGTTAAGCTTGATTTAACCGCACAAAAAGCCGGTGATAATGAAGTGGGCGTAGGTTTACAGCTGTCTGTAATTTTATAAGCACGTAAAAGTCGTCGCCCTGAAATTTTTTGTTCAGGGCCTCGCTTTATTGTTAAGAGAGATTCCGGCTGAAACACTGCCGAAAAGACGAATAAGTTGTCGTCCTGAAAGGATTTTATGCAGGACCTCGCTTTATTGTTAAGAAAGATTCCGGCTAAAAGACTGCCGGAATGACGAACAAGTTGTCGTCCTGAAAGTGTTTTATTCAGGACCTCGCTTTATTGTTAAGAAAGATTCCGGCTGAAACACTGCCGGAATGACGAACAAGTTGTCGTCCTGAAAGTGTTTTATTCAGGATCTCGCTACCTTGTTAAGAGAGGTTCCGGCTAAAACACTGCCGGAATGACGCTGAGTGGGCACTAATCCCAGTTTAAAATAACTTTACCAGACTGACCTGACCCCATCGCATCAAAGCCTTGCTGGAAATCATCAATGTGGAAGTGATGAGTGATAATTGGCGAGATATCAAGACCCGATTGAATCAAACTAGCCATCTTATACCAGGTTTCAAACATCTCACGGCCGTAGATCCCCTTGATCACCAACCCTTTAAAGATCACCTGATCCCAGTCAATCGACATATCTGATGGTGGAATACCTAGCATAGCAATACGACCGCCATGGTTCATATTATCTAGCATGCTTTGAAAAGCCATTGGAACACCAGACATTTCCATGCCAACATCGAACCCTTCGGTCATGCCAAGCTCATTCATCACATCTTCAAGGTTTTCTTCAGCAACATTAACCGCACGCGTTGCGCCCATTTTTTTCGCGAGTTCTAGGCGGTATGGATTAACATCAGTGATCACCACATGACGCGCACCAACATGCTTACAAATTGCTGCGGCCATAATACCAATAGGGCCAGCACCAGTAATTAAGATGTCTTCACCGACTAAATCAAACGATAACGCCGTGTGAACCGCATTACCAAATGGGTCAAAGACAGCGGCTAAATCATCTGAAATATCATCAGGTAGTTTAAATGCGTTAAACGCTGGGATCACTAAAAACTCAGCGAACGAGCCTTCACGATTCACCCCGACACCTGTTGTATTACGGCACAAATGCGTACGGCCACCGCGACAGTTACGACAATGACCACAAGTGATATGCCCTTCACCAGAAACACGATCGCCAATCTCAAAGCCTTTCACTTCTTGGCCGATACCAACCACTTCACCGACATATTCATGGCCAACAACCATAGGTACTGGGATAGTACGTTGTGACCAATCATCCCAGTTATAAATATGCATATCAGTACCACAAATTGCGGTTTTACGAATTTTAATTAATAGATCGTTGTGACCAAGCTTAGGCTCTGGCACATCAACCATCCAAATGCCTTTTTCGGCTTTTAATTTACTTAGTGCTTTCATAATTAGATAACCTTAAGCTCTTTACCTACCTCAATGAAGGCAGCAATGGCACGGTCTAGTTGCTCTTTGGTGTGCGCCGCAGACATTTGAGTACGAATACGTGCTTGCCCTTTAGGAACTACAGGGAATGAGAAACCAATAACATAGATGCCTTTCTCTAATAACAAATTAGCCATATCAGACGCTAGCTTTGCATCTCCAAGCATCACAGGAACAATCGCGTGATCAGCACCAGCGAGGGTGAATCCAGCGGCTGTCATTTGCTCGCGGAAGTATTGTGCGTTTGATTTAACACGGTCACGAAGCTCTTGGCCTTCAGCCAGCATATCTAATACTTTGATTGATGCGCTAACAATCGCTGGAGCTAATGAGTTTGAAAATAAGTATGGACGAGAACGCTGACGTAACCACGCAACGACTTCTTTACTAGCAGAAGTGAAACCACCCGATGCACCGCCTAGTGCTTTACCCAGTGTACCCGTGATAATGTCAACGCGATCCATCACTTCACAATATTCATGCGTACCACGACCTTCTTCGCCAACAAAACCAACGGCGTGAGAGTCATCAACCATCACTAATGCATCATATTTGTCCGCTAAATCACACACACCCTTAAGGTTTGCGATAACGCCGTCCATTGAGAATACACCGTCAGTGGCGATTAATTTAAAGCGTGCGCCAGCTTCTGTTGCAGCGATTAACTGCTCTTCTAATGCCGCCATATCGTTATTAGCGTAGCGGAAACGTTTTGCTTTACATAAACGAACACCGTCGATGATTGATGCGTGGTTTAATGCATCAGAGATAATCGCATCTTCTGGGCCTAATAAGGTTTCGAATAAGCCTGCATTCGCATCAAAACATGAAGAGTATAGAATGGTGTCTTCCATGCCTAAAAAGTTGCTTAATTTGTCTTCAAGGGTCTTATGAATGTCTTGTGTACCACAGATAAAGCGAACTGACGCCATACCAAAACCATTGTTATCTAAGCCTTGCTTAGCCGCTTCAACTAACTCAGGATGGTTAGCTAAACCTAGGTAGTTATTAGCACAAAAATTCACTACATCGCCCGCAGCAACTGAAATACCAGCCTGTTGCGGCGAAAGCAATTGGCGCTCTTCTTTATATAAACCTTCAGCTTTAACTTGAGTGAGTTGTTGATTAAAAAAATCATTAAATGCGGTAGACATAATGCCTCCTTAAAGAAAATAAGTAGCACAACAACTGTTCAATTTTAGGACAATTGTTGCAAAATATCCTGCTAGTTTAGTTGGAATCAGCAGCTAAAGCAGCTAGAAATGATGTTTTTGAGAGCAATATTAGATTTTCTCAAGGTAAAGATATCCTTACACCCGCAAATAACTGAAAATACTTAATATATTAACAACAACAATATCGATTAATTAGAAAATCTAATCCAAGTGCGTACCGATGCTCTGAGCTTCAACCGATTCTTTATAGTCAGATTCTATTTTTGAGATGGCTTCTAGACCTGATGGGGTTAAATAGCCCTTAAAAATGCCAATCACTTTAAGCACGCCATCGGAGATAGTTGCTTTAGTAATTTCTTGTTGAGTTTGAGTGTGTTGATAACTGATCCAGAAAGTCACCACCAGTTTTAAAGTGTGCGCCAAATCTTCAATCATTTCATCTTCAATCGTCGTATAACCTTGACCACGCATCTCTTTTAAAATACCAACCATACGCTGATTCAGTGCTTTTTGTGCTTCGAGATAGCGCTGATGTAATACATCATCACGAGCCAAAATATCCGGCAAGTTGGCATAAAAGAAACGGAACTGCCACATCGAGTAGAATACACGATCGATGTAAAACAGCATTTCATCCATCCCCACACTACTTGAGTCGCGCGGCTGAAACATTTGTGCGAGGTTTTTTTCATACAATTTGTAGATAGAACGGATGATGTCATCTTTATTACGGTAGTGATAATATAAGTTGCCTGGACTGATCCCGACATGAGCGGCAATATGATTGGTGGTGACATTACGTTCACCCTGCAAGTTGAAAAGCTCAATGCTGCCTTGGATAATTTTATCTTTTGTTTTCATTAGTAGTTTTTCACTATCTTATTATCAATACGTACCGTAATCGACTGTTAGGATCTTTTCTATTTCGAAAGAAACAACGTATTATGAGCGCTATTACCACTCGGTGAAGTCAATGTAACTTGTTATGCGAGACGAAGCAAAATAATGAATCGATTTTTTTATACCCTACTCATCTACTTAGCGACACCGATTATTTTATGTTACTTGGCGTATCGAGCATATCGGAGCAGCGACTACCGTGGGCGTATTGGCGAGCGCTTTGCCTTATCCCCCTTAAAGCCAACTAAACCAGCAATATTGATTCATTCCGTTTCCGTCGGCGAAACCATCGCGGCTACGCCATTAATCAATCAGATCATTAAACGCTACCCAGATTATCAGGTCGTGGTAACGACCAGTACACCCACTGGCAGCGCAACGGTAAAAAAAGCGTTTAGTGACCGAGTTATGCATTGTTACTTGCCGTTAGATTTACCCGGCAGCATGTCACGTTTTCTTGAACAGTTAAAACCTGAGTTGTGCATTATCATGGAAACAGAACTATGGCCAAATCTCATTCATCAATTAGATAAGCGCCATATTCCGACGTTATTAGCAAACGCGCGCATGTCACAAAAGTCCGCCACTGGCTACCTTAAAAAAGCCAAGCCGTTGATGGCAGAAATGCTCAATAAGCTTGATCAGGTATCTGCCCAGTTTGACAGTGATGGTCAGCGTTTTATCGAGTTAGGCCTACCAGCAGAACAGTTAAAAGTAAGTGGCAGCATCAAGTTTGATTTAACCATTAGTGACGAGCTAATCGAGCAACAGCGACAACTTAAACAACAATGGGCCAGTGAGCGACCTGTCTGGCTTGCTGGTAGCACTCACCCGATTGAAGACCAACAACTGTTAGCTTGCCATCAGCAGCTTTTGACCCAGTTCCCCAACTTATTATTGATTATAGTGCCAAGGCACCCTGAGCGTTTTGACGATGTCGCGCAGCATTGTCAAAACACAAGATTTGACTTTGTTCGTCGTAGCCAAGGTATCGCGCCATTGGCGACAACACAGGTTGTAGTTGGTGATACCATGGGGGAGTTATTGCTGTTTTGCGGGGTTAGTGATGTCGCCTTTATCGGGGGCAGCCTAATTGAGCGTGGCGGTCATAATCCACTCGAACCAGCAGCCTTAGGTGTTCCAGTGCTAATGGGACCTCATGTTTATAACTTTAGCGATATCAGCGAACGTTTGGTCACCGCTCAAGGGATGCAGCAAGTCAGTGATAGTGACGAACTAACCCAACGCTTAACAGAATTATTTAGTGATCAAGACCAGCTCGATTGCATGGGCAGAAATGCCAAAGCTTTAGTACAAGAAAACCAAGGCACACTGGAGCGTTTATTAAGCTGGGTGGATAAAAAGCTAACGCGAACCTAATTGATAATCTCTCGATTATAACCTCGCATCAGGCTATCCCAGTTTTGCGACGTAAAGTTAAAACGGTCGAGCTTATTTTTCTCTTTATTAAATGAGCGTAATAAGCGGTCAAGGTTATCCTGACACCATTGACCTGCGGTGGCTTTAATTTCACCGCGATCAAAGTCAATCAAACACGGCTTATCGTTACCATCTAATAAGATATTATGCGCATTAAGATCCGCATGATAGACCTTATGTTGATGGAATAAGGCAATGGTCTCACCAATAGCTTGCCATTGCTCACAAGGCAGTGGTGCTTCTGTTAATATCGCGACCAAGTCTCGGCCACCATCAACCATTTTCATTAATAAGTCAGCACGATAGACTAAACCGTTACGCACTACTTGAGCAGCAATGGCACGACACGCAGGTAAATTAAGTTGTTCTAGCTGATGTAACAATGTGAACTCTTTATAAGCACGGCTCGACTTCAGTCCAGAAAATAAATAAGCGTCATTAATAAGCTTACCGATTAAACCACCACGATAATAATGGCGCAGCACCATTGGCGCTTGCTCATCACCCACAAACCACGTGACATTGCGACCGTGAGATTGCCCTAAAATTTTTCCCTGCTCTTGCCAATAAACGGCATCAAACCACGACGGGGTTACATCAAGTTGTGGCGAGCTAATCAGCCAACGATTTTTTAATTGTGTGATTTGAGGTTGCAATGGGATCTTCCAATGATTTTTTACGCATTCTAGCATTTGCGCCAATATAATTGCAGTCTCTATTCGTGTTAGAATCGAGCGATATTGACAGCCACTAAAGAATTAACGCCATGAGTTACCCAGGGGATCAGCCACAATCCATTTGTATTTTACGCCTTTCAGCAATTGGTGATGTTTGTAATAGTGTTGCCGCCGTGCAAGCCATTCAACGACGCTGGCCTGAAGCCCAAATTACTTGGGTCATTGGCAAGGTTGAAGCAATGTTGCTTGAAGGGTTACCAGGCGTTGAGTTCGTTATTTTTGATAAAACAGCAGGTTTACAAGGCTACAAAGATCTGCGCAAAGCATTTAAAGGGCGTAAGTTTGATGTGCTATTGCAAATGCAAGTGGCATTGCGTGCAAGCTTAGCCAGCTGGTGTATTAAAGCAAAATTCAAAGTTGGCTTTGATAAAAAGCGCGCCAAAGAAGGCCAATGGTTGTTCGTCAATCGCCGTATTCGTGGTCAAAAGGCCCCTCATGTTTTAGATGGTTTCATGGAGTTTGCCCATACCGCTGGTGTCACTGACCTCGAACCTCGCTGGGAAATGCCACTGCCACAAAGTGATGAGCAATGGGGCATTGACCACATTAACCCTAAAAAACGCACCTTGATTATCTGTGCTGCGGCAAGTAAAGCCGAGCGTAATTGGAATAGTGAAGGTTATGCAGCAATTAATGATCATGCTCAAGCAAGGGGCTGGCAAGTTATCTTATGTGGTGGCCCCACTGACTTCGAAATTGAGTTAGCACAAGAGATTGAGCAGCTTGCCAAAGCGCGTCCTGAGAATTTAGTCGGTAAGAGCTCATTAAAACAATTACTCGGTCTGCTTAAACATGCTGACTTGGTCATTGCTCCTGACACTGGACCTGCGCACATGGCTGTGACAGTCGACACGCCAGTGATTGGACTCTATGCTCATAGTAATCCGGGTCGTACCGGCCCTTATTCATGGCAGCAATATGTGGTCAGTGTTTACGAGCAGCACATCATTAGCCAACAACAGCGACCTATCAACTTAGTGAAATGGGGCGTACGCGCTAAAGGTGACAAACTAATGAATGACATCACCTTTAAAATGGTCAAAGACAAGTTTGAGACCGTCATTTTAGATCGAGGCTTAACTAAAATCACTGATCAACGATTTGAGCACCCGTTGCTATAAACGCAGTTAAAGGCGCGGTATTGACTGGTATTAAATAAAGACTTACACCATAATACTTTGCATATCTTTTAATGCAGCCTACTAAGGAGCATTGCATGCCAAATTCTGTTGTTTATGTATCTGGAACCTTCGATTTATTCCATAGCAACCACCTTAAGATGATTAACTATGGCCGCGGCTTAGGCGATACGCTCATTGTTGGTGTCAGTACCGATGAGCTGGTGTGTTCATATAAGAACCCACCCGCCATACCGTTTGAGGAGCGAATTGCCATTGTTGAGGGATTAAAACACCCCGATGTAGTGATTCCACAACATACCCTTGAGCATGTCGAAACCGTGCAGAATCTTAATATCGATATCTTCGTAATTGGTGACGACTGGAAAGGAAAGTATGACTACCTCAAAGAACACGGCGTCAAAGTGTTCTACTTCCCTTACGGTAAAGGGGCCAGCTCGACAGGCCTTAAAAAACAAATATTTAATGATTATAAAGCACTATTAGATAAAAGTGATAACCACCCGATACCGGACCCAGAGAGTAATAATGAAGCCTAAGTTATTAATTACTGGCGGCCAAGGTGATTTATCACAGGCACTTAAGCAATGCCTGTCGGCGCAATATGATGTTTTTACTCCTGGGCGTGACGAGTTAGATGTTACTAATCCAAACAGTGTCGAGCAGTATTTTGAGGGTAAATCCTTTGATGCGGTGATAAACAACGCGGGGACGCTTTACTCGTCGCTAATTGCCGATTCAGAGCCGAGTCAGTGGATCAACGATATCAATGTTAATCTGATTGGTAGCTATCTCACCTGTCGTTTTGCGATTGCTGCCAACCCCAAGGTTAAGATAATCAATGTTGCCTCTACGGCGGCATACGCTTCCTATAAAGATTGGTCATCATACTGCTGCTCTAAGGCAGGTGTACTGACTTTTTCTCATTGTTTAAACAACGATGGTTACGAAGTGTATTGTTTATGTCCCGGTGCCATCGATACCAAGCTACGCGACGGGCTAACGATTGCCAATAATAATGTCATGACATTAGAAGAAGCAGTAGAACCTTTTAAGGCTGTATTTTCTGGTGAATATACCAGCGGCGATGTCATTTTCTATCGGAAAAACCATCTAGAGCTCAATCCTTAATTAAAAAGGCTATGTACGAATTAGCTCGTTATAGGTATTTTTATCATTTTAAATTCAATATATTAAATATAAAAGACTGCTCTTCAACGTGAGGTATGCCCCGGTATTAATTGCCTTTAAGGGGAGAGCTGTTAGGAGAAAAATTCAGGGACGATTTTTTAGATTTTGGCGCATGGATGCGCATCAAAATCGGTAACGTTAAGACAGCTTTTCACTTAAAGATCAGCAATTAAATTACGGGTCGCCTTTCTTTTGGTTACTTTTCTTTGGCGAAGCAAAGAAAAGTAACTGGTGTGCTCGAGAAAGCACTAGATTATTCAGCAACTCGTCTTAGCACATCAAATATCAGTCGTGATTAACGAATCGCAACAGCTAACTAGGGCATAGCCATTAAAAATGGCCTGTGATCACAGGCCTTTCTATTATTCGTACTACTTGATTAAGACCAGTAACCTAGCTTGCGCCGCATCTTTAAATTCCTAAAGATATTTAATGGCTTTTTCTTCAAATGACCACGCCCATGCTCAAGCATGTGATGTGTCGCATCAAGTACACGTTGACTTGAATTGCCATCGTTATACGGGTGTAATCCCTGCGCGTAATCAACAATATGCTGAGATAACTCTGTAGACGGACTTAATCCCAACTCTATCGCCGCTTCTAACCCTTCGGGCGCATTTATATCAATTAAGTAATCACCGGGCTGAGAGTTATTAAGTGTCACAGCAGGTTTCCCTAACAGAGCAAACTCACCAATAATTGATGAGGTATCTGAGACCATCACATCCGCTGCTTGAAGGATATGCGCAACATCTGTATCTTCAACGACATGAAGGTTTTCAAGTGCTAACGCTTTATATTTAGCCACCCACTGCGGATCCATCTTCGGATGAAACTTAATCACCCATTGCCATGGCTTGCTTTTAGCTAAGCGTACAATTTCATCATACAACGCAGGTACCGATGTTAGTGCGGGTGAAAACGTTGGTGCAAATAATATAACAGGCGCTTCAGTCTGCTCAGGCCATTGGTAAGGAGCGCTACTAAATAAAGTATCAAGCTTAGGCCAACCCGTTTCAACCACATCAAAATAACCGTGTTGCTTGGCAAGTTCCTTAAAGCGTCCTGTGGTGGCAGGTCCATGCGGGCAATATAAGTCAAAGCAACCACGAATAACAAAGTGACCTTTCTTTTTCCACTCCAAGCCGTGAAATATTTGCACTTTAAGCCCCGGAATAAAGCTCGGCACAATGTTACCCGGAACATATGTGGCTGTCGGATTAAAATTAACGGCCTCTCTAGCCTCTGTAGTGTAGCGTTCTGACGGCTTAAAGTGACTTAACGTCACTTCATCACCATAAACAAACCACAGCACTTGACCACCTTGAGCGGTAATTAACTGTTGTAAAGGGCGCAAAATCTCAAACGAGTAATTTTGCGCAATAAAAAATAAATAATGTGGTGCAGGATTTTTATTAATCATTTAACACTTCCCAATTGACTGGCTTAAAGCCTACCACTGCCTCGAGACAGCTAAGCTAGAAAAGCTTTCACCATTAACATCTTTGCCTGCATATAAGTGAAGTCCTAAGAACTGTCCTGAATACTGCCAGTGATAATCTAATTGCAGATAATGACCACGCTCATAGGTGTTTGGCGAGACGTCCTCTGAATTAACATTTTCAATCGTATTATACTCAGCAGATAGACGACCACCAATATCAAGGTCGCGGGTGTATTTAAACCCTAATATTTTCGCGCCAATTGTGTCATCACTGATTTTTTCATCGCCCCACCAATGGCCCATTTTATGACCTTCATTGCTATAACCCTGATTATAAAGGTGGTGGGTATACCAGCGATCTTCAGCATATTGCGCGGTAATATTTAATGACTCACGTTCCGATAGATAAGGTAAAAACAAACCCAATGTATAGGTTTTATTCCCAAGTTTATAAGCCTTATAGTCATTAGTGTCTTCACCAGCGATTTCAACAATAATGCTATAGGGGTTGTTTTGCCATGACAGGTCAAAACGGCTCGCCAATGCGGCTTGCTGATTACCTAACTCTTCATTACAGTCTTGAAGGTCGGTATTACCACCGCAGTTATCACTATTCACTGGATCAATGATCGCATCCCAAATGTCACTTAAGCCAACTTTTCCTCGGCCACCGCCACCAAACTGCATGGTACGGCTTGCCGAAAATGTCCACCAGTCAGTGAATTTACTGCTTAGATGCATGGTTAAAAACCCTGGCTTACCCGTGGTTGCTTCACCATCAAACATAATGCCATCAACTTCAGCTAGCTCGCCAAAGCCCAGCTCATACATAATATCCCAGTCGGTTAATGGCGTGACATTAGAGAAAGTAACGCCAAGCATTGGTAGCGCTTGAGTCGATAGAAGCATAGAGCTATCTTGCAATGGCGATAGCCAATGCTCACGATAGCCAACATCAACTTGAAACTCTTCAACACCAAATGATAGGTAATTGCCAAACGGTAAAAATTTTTCATTTTTATCATAACCGCCGCCGATATTGGCGATAAAGTACTTGCTCGGCTGCCAAAAGCCACTAAATTCAGCGTAATAGCTACTGTCAGTGCTGCGACCACGAGAGTTTGGTAACGTTTTTTCAGTAGAGCTACTAACCCGTAATTCAGTTTCAAGGTGTGTGATACCATGAGGTTTTTTGTAACGTTTAATGTAACGATTAATACGAGCGTGCAGTTGGGGGTGGCTCTCTTTTACCTGATCAAGGTATTGCACCATGGTGGCAATATGATAAGGTTTTTTTAATGCAGGATAACCCGTTAGACTAACGAGACGCTCGACTTCAAGCTCAAATGTTGCATTAAGCTTAAGGGGTAAATACGGTGAAACTCCTGCGTGCGCCACAGGGGCCATCATCAGAAAGGTCAGGGGAAAAAGCAAAGCGCGACAGCGTTTGAACATTAGGAATTCCGATCATTCATCTAGTTAAAAATTGCGCGGCTATGGTAGCAAAATAAGCAACTTGTCGCTATAACTACATTATTGAGCATAAGCTTGATAATATGAGCAAAGATTTTTTTATTCAAAGGTATGTCATGAACAACACTGCAATTTACCCTGGTACATTTGACCCTGTGACCAACGGCCATCTCGATTTAATTGAACGCGCTGCAAAAATGTTTCAACAAGTGATTGTCGGCGTCGCCAATAGCCCGAGTAAAAAGCCTTTGTTTAATCTTGAAGAACGTGTTGATCTCGCCAAGCAAGTCACGGCACATTTACCTAATGTGATTGTGGTGGGCTTCTCTGGCTTATTAGTCGATTTCGCTAAAGAGCAAAATGCCAATTTTTTAGTTCGGGGTTTACGTGCGGTATCTGACTTTGAGTATGAATTCCAATTAGCCAATATGAATCGCCGTCTGCACCCCGAGCTAGAAAGTGTATTTTTAACCCCAGCAGAAGAAAACTCGTTTATTTCATCTACCCTTGTAAAAGAAGTTTCTTTGCACGGAGGCAACGTTAACGAGTTTGTGCCAGCGATTGTCACCCAGCAACTGTTAACTAAATTTCCTCGCTCATAAGCTTTCTTTAAGTGAGTGAATGCTAAGTGGTGTATTCACTCACAAAATTTAATGCTGCTCTATATACTGCACAATACGCTTTGAGGCTAAGCCATCAGTAGGCCCTACATGATCATGAGTGTATTGCGTACGCTGAGCTTGATACTCTTGGGGTTGCGCCAACTGTTGCGGAATCGCCTTAAGCAACTCTTTATACCCTTGCACGTGCAAACCAATGTCCTGATACAGCACATTGTCCTTACCAAAGCGTTTTTCAAAACGATAACGAAATGGACCGCGATAAGACCACTTCAACTTAAAGAAATTACACACAATCACTGGTTTATCGAGCGCTGCAAACTCAAACAACGTACTCGATGCTTCACTCAGTAAAATATCAGCATGCTTCATAAAAGGCAGTAAAGATAAGTCCTGCTCACTCGCCACATAAGCATTAGGGTAAGTAGACCATTTTGCCAATTTAGCGCGCTGCTTTTTATATTGTTCACGAGTATAGGTAAAAGTATGAGGCTTAATCAGCACGTTATAGTTAGCAAAATCTCGCGGCCAATCATCAGGAAAGCATTCTAACGAGCTTGGATTAAACGTTGGAGCGTATAAAATGGTTTGCTTGTTCGGATCGAGATTTAATGCAGAAAAATCAAGTCCAGTTTCGGTGTCTTGATACATTGGATCAAGTTTAGAGTAACCGACCTGAACAAAAGTGTCATTAGGGTAAAGTGCTTGAATTTTTTCCAAGCGCATAGCACCTTCCATAAAGCGTACCGTCATCGGCGTCACCGACTTATGGTAATAACTTGGCTTAGGACCAACGCCATGACCTAACTGTGCTGTTTTACTAGATTGATGAACATCATCAAGATATGAAAATGCGTTACCAAAAAATATCCAATCTGGCTTTAACTCTACATACAACTGCGCTGCTGCTTGTTCATTTTCAACCCAAGAGAAATCAACACCTAACTGAGCGAATAGTTGTTCAAAAACATCAGCTTTATTTTTGTTACTATAGCAAACAAACTTAACTCGATGTCCTTGCTGCCTTAATTGTTCACAGATAGGTAAATACTGCGGTAAATAATAAACATTAACCGTATCAAAAATGACAAACATAGCACTAACTCGCAGGTAAAAAGCTATTTTAGTCACCAAATTAACATTTATCAATCGATGTTGTAGACGCTTGTTACGTATTTATCTAAAATCAATCCATTAACACTTAATAGAGTACGCGATATGCCACAAGCGACATTAAAAAAATTTGGTTACCCCGAAAGCCTGATCAAAACGTATCAACACTGGCATGTATTATTGCGTCCGGGGCAACCGACCCTTGGATCTCTAATCCTGATTTGTAAGGATGATGTCCATCATTACTCCGATATTTCAGCAGAAGCAGCTAGCGAGCAAAAGCTCATTATTAATGACATCGAAGCTGTATTAAAAAAGCGTTTTGACTTCTGTAAGATTAATTACTTGATGTTAATGATGGTTGATCCAGCTGTTCATTTTCACGTGATCCCTCGTTATGAGTTTCCTGTAGCATTTTGCGATGACGAATTCAGTGATAGCCACTGGCCCGGCGCACCGGATTTAGCCGCTGATTTAGCATTATCTCCGGTGTATCAACAAGAGTTGTTAACGACACTTAAAGCCGATTTTGCACAGCTAAATCCAGCCAGCAATGAAACGAATAAGAAATACGCGCGCGTATTCACCTCCGGCTGCTTTGATATTTTCCATCAAGGTCATTTAAACATCTTAAAGAAAACTAAAGAGCTATGCGATTATCTCATTGTGGGTGTTTCAACTGATGAGCTGATCATTAAATCAAAAGGTCGTCCACCAGTGATCCCTTTTGAAGAGCGTATTTCAATTTTAGAAGCGAATAAATACGTCGATGAAGTGATTCCACAAATAGACAAAAACAAACAGAAAATCGTCGATCAATACAATATTGACGCCATCTCTGTGGGCTCCGACTGGAAAGGTAAATACCCTCCAGTCACTTGTGACATGATTTACTTTGATTACACGCCGAATGTAAGCTCGACTGTTTTAAAGCAAAAATTAAATATTACGCCAACTAAATAGATGGGCTCACGCCATTTAGCTGTTCAACCAAAGCGAGGTCCTGAATCAAACACTTTCAGGACGACGATATCTGATAAACACCAACACGTCGCTCCGGTATGTTCTTAGCCGGAGTCGTTCTTGTTCTAGTACACTACCATTATTGTTTAGGCTGACATACTGGACAAAAAACACTGGCTCTTTGCCCAAGTTTCACTTCTTCGAGCACTGTTTCGCAGCGTAAACATTTTTCCCCTCCACGGCCATAAACATACAGCGACTGAGCAAAATAGCCCGGCTTACCATCGGTTTGACTGAAATCTTTGAGGGTGGTGCCGCCTTGCTTAATCGCAGCAGCCAGCACTTGCTTTATAACAACCACCAACGCCATTAGCTTTTCGACTGGTACTTGATTGGCTGGAGTCTGTGGATGAATGCCAGTCAAAAACAGCGACTCATTAGCATAAATATTCCCCACACCCACCACCACAGGATTATCCATAATCACTTGTTTAATGGCTGCTTTACGTTTATTGCACATCACCATTAAGTGTTCGCTATTAAAAGCGTCTGTAAGCGGTTCAGGACCGAGTTTAGCAAAAACACTATGCTCGGTATCAGGTTCGCTAAACAACACAGCACCAAAGCGCCTAGGGTCATTTAAGCGTAAAACTTTATCACCAATGCAAACATCAACGTGATCATGCTTTTTTAACGCTGTCGAGGCCGCAATAACTCGCAAGCTGCCCGACATGCCTAAATGGATAATGATATGACCTATCGCCGTTTCAATGACCAAGTATTTAGCGCGGCGTGAGATACGTAAAATGGTTTGCCCAATCAACGACTGCAATTGTTGTTGTGGAATATCCCAACGCAATTTAGGCGTACGCACGACAATATCTGTGATAGTTTTACCCGTCAGGTGTTCACTGACTCCCATACGGCTGACTTCAACTTCGGGTAACTCAGGCATTACATTTTACTCTCTGGCGTTATTGATTCTAGCGCCATTAATTGATTCGGGGCAACACGCCAGCTTTGTTGGTTTAGTACGTCGGTGATTAACCCTGCTTGTGGCTGAATCCAGAAACGCTGTGGCTCAGTGCTACCCGCTAGCCACACTTTAACTCTATAGCCCGCCTCATCGCTGTCAGTTAACGTGACTTCACCTTGCAACGCTAACCACGTATTAATCACTTGTTCCGTTAATTCGGTAGTTAAATGGTTTGCCGGCGCAACACGCCAACCGCGCCCTAGGCGCTCAATAGAATAATTTGGATACTCAAGGGTTAAGATCATACTCTGCTCAGGTAAAATGGGCACAATGTCGCCTTCGGCATTATCGACCAACTTATCACCCATTAAGTTAAAAATAATGATCATGGCCATGCAAGAAAACATTAATACATTATTCCACCCTCGTTTAGATAAACCCACAGTAAACTCCTCAAGCATTGATTTAATAGCAGGCATAAAAAAACCCAGCAATGCTGGGTTTTTATCACATTCTGTAAAGAATAATCAATTACTTGATTTTAGCTTCTTTGTACATAACGTGCTTACGAACAACTGGGTCGTATTTTTTTAGTTCTAGCTTTTCAGGCATAGTACGTTTGTTTTTGTCAGTAGTGTAAAAATGACTACTAGCACTTGAGACTAATTTAATTTTATCGCGCATTTTCTAATTCCTTAAACCTTTTCACCACGAGTACGCATTTCTGCTAATACTGCGTCAATACCTTTCTTATCGATAATACGCATACCTTTTGTAGTTAAGCGTAATTTAACGAAACGGTTTTCACTCTCAACCCAAAAACGGTGAGTGTGAAGGTTTGGCAAAAAACGACGACGTGTGTGGTTTTTTGCATGAGAAACGTTGTTACCTGTTGCTGGTCTTTTACCAGTTACTTGGCATACTTTAGACATGTCTGTCCTCCAAAATAATCTTCTAAGCTCGAGCTTTTTATGTGCCTCGTTTGGCCGTCGCCCGAGGCACAAATGAGGGCGCATGTTATACAGTACAACACACACCAGATCAAGTAATGTTCAATAAAGAGGCATCTTTTCTTACTTTTTTAGCAAAAAACAGGGTATAGCTCTCAAAATCGCGGCAATTCTACCAGAAAAGATCCAATTAAAGTAGACCATGATCAGCAAAAGAATAAGGTGTTTTTTTACCAATGATAAAATGGTCTAAAACAGAGACATCAATTAACGCTAACGCCTGTTGAATTCGCTCAGTAATTCGACGATCTGCTTGGCTGGGTTCTGCAATCCCCGAAGGGTGATTATGACTTAAAATAACCGAAGCTGCGTTATATTTAATCACCTGCCGCACCACTTCACGCGGATAAACACTCGCCGCATTGATCGTGCCACGAAATAATTCCTCACATTCGATCAGCTGATGTTGATTATCTAAATAAATCACCACGAACGCTTCATAAGGCAACTCTCGTAATTGCATGGTTAAATAATCGGCGGTTAAAGCCGAGCTGGTCAGGGCAATCGGCTCACTGAGTTGCTGTTTAAAATAACGCTTACTCATTTCTAGCACTGCTTGCAGCTGAACATATTTAGCCGGCCCTAACCCCAACGGTTGACAAAATTCATCTTGTGTCGCCGCCAGTAATTTAGCCAAACTACCAAACTGAACTAATAATCGATTGGCAATATCAACCGCAGAATAGCCCTTAACCCCCGTGCGTAAAAATATCGCTAGTAGTTCGCTATCAGATAACGCACTTGCACCTTGTGTAATGAGCTTTTCTCTTGGCTGTAGTGCCTCAGGCCAGTGTTTAATTGACATACTCTCCCTCCTTGGTTAGCCCTTTATTATGGAACAAAAAATAAAAAACGGATGAATTTCGTGATATGTTATGGCCAAACAATTATTCAATAGCCTGTATCAATGACTGCTCAACAAACATTACAAAACAAAAACATTGTGCTTGGTATCACCGGGGGCATAGCCGCTTATAAAAGCCCTGAAATCGTTCGTCGTTTAAAAGATCAAGGGGCAGACGTTCGCGTTGTGATGACTGCGGGTGCGAAAGAGTTCATTACGCCATTAACCTTACAAGCGGTTAGTGGCAACCCGGTTGCTGACAGCCTTTTAGACCCTGCAGCAGAGGCCGCGATGGGACATATTGAGTTAGCTAAATGGGCTGATTTAGTCATTATTGCACCAGCCTCATCAAACACTATTGCCGCGATTGCAGCAGGTCTGGCCGGAGATTTGCTCACCACCCTATGTATCGCAACAGCGGCACCTATTGCTATTGCGCCAGCAATGAACCAACAGATGTATGCGGCAGCGGTGACGCAAGAAAATATTGCGCGTTTAACCAATCGAGGCGTACATATTTGGGGGCCTGCCAGTGGCGAACAAGCCTGTGGCGATGTCGGTCAAGGGCGCATGATTGAAGCGCTAGAAGTAGTTGAACAGACACTTAATTTCTTTACACCAAAGCCACCAGCATTTAAGTTATTAATTACTGCTGGGCCAACACGTGAAGCCATCGACCCAGTACGTTATATCAGTAATCATAGTTCAGGGAAAATGGGGTTTGCTATTGCTAAAGCAGCGCAGGCTTTAGGCGGTGAAGTCACTTTAGTGAGCGGGCCAGTCGCTCTAACCACTCCGCATAGCGTAAATCGTATTGATGTAGTTAGTGCAGAGCAGATGCATCAACAAACATTAGTCAACGCCCCACAGCATGATATTTTTATTGCCTGTGCAGCCGTCGCTGACTACCGCCCAGCATTAGTATGCGAGCAAAAAATCAAGAAAAATGATGATGATATGGTCGTTAGCATGGTCAAAAACCCTGACATTCTAGCCGACGTAGCAGCATTAACTGAGCAACGCCCATTTTGTGTTGGTTTTGCTGCAGAAACCCAAGACGTCGAAACCTATGCTCGCGGCAAATTACAACGCAAGAAGCTTGATTTAATCGCTGCTAACAACGTCAGCGTTACAGGACAAGGTTTTAATAGTGATGACAATGCGTTAACACTTTACTGGCCTAACGGTCAGTTAGATTTACCACTCACGAGCAAAGATATGTTAGCAAAACAGCTAGTGTTAGAAATTCTTAAGCATTACAATACTCAACACTAAACGTTGGTCACTTAGCTCATCAGTGTTTTTAATTTTAGTCGTATTAAATTTTAGTTAGTAGGATGACTCGCCACATGGCTGCAACGAAAAAATCGAACCGTCGTGAACAAATTTTACAATCTTTAGCCCACATGCTTGAAATACCGGGAAACCGTATTACCACAGCAAAATTAGCCGCTGAAGTTGGGGTCTCAGAAGCCGCGCTTTATCGCCACTTCCCATCAAAAGCACGAATGTTTGAAGGGCTAATCGAGTTCATTGAAGACTCAATTTTGTCACGCGTTAACATTATTACGAGCGAAGAGAAAAACACCCTATTACGCTGTCACCACTTAATTCAATTAGTCTTATTATTTGCTGAGAAAAACCCTGGCATCACTCGTATCCTAACTGGGGACGCTCTATTGGGTGAGCATGACCGTTTACGTGAACGCATTAGCTTATTATTCGAAAAGCTAGAAACACACCTCAAGCAAATCCTACGTGAGCGAAAACTACGTGAAGGAAAAAGTTTTGATATTGACGAAGCAGCGTTAGCTAATATGCTATTAGCTTATGCCGAAGGGCGAGTGAATCAATATGTGCGCAGTGGCTTTAAAGTTAAGCCAACTGACGGCTTTGAACAACAATGGCAACAGTTTGCTAAGTTGCTAGGTTAGCTATCAAACGCGAGGCCTCTGCTCAGCCTTTCAGGTAGGCTTTCCGGTAGGTTTTTAGCCGAAATCTCTCTTAATATCCTAAAACGAGACCCTGAATAAGAAACTTTCAGGGCGACGAAAGGCACAAGACTACTTAACACCG
>NZ_JAUYVJ010000035.1:0-40880 GCF_030689115.1 Psychrobium sp. 1_MG-2023
GCACCAGTGATCATGTTTTTAACGTAATCGGCGTGACCTGGACAATCTACGTGTGCGTAGTGACGTGTTGGAGTATCATACTCAACGTGAGAAGTAGAGATGGTTATACCACGTGCTTTCTCTTCAGGAGCGTTATCGATTTGATCGAATGCTTTTACGTCACCGCCGTAAGTTTCTGCTAATACTTTAGTGATAGCAGCAGTTAGAGTTGTTTTACCGTGGTCAACGTGGCCGATAGTACCAACGTTAACGTGCGGCTTGGAGCGGTCAAATTTTTCTTTAGACATGATATAGCCTCATCCAGATGATAATACAGGTGGTAATCGAACCACATGCGTTTAGTTTTCAGTGCGTATAATACCAATAGAGTAAAATAACTTATAGTAGAATATTTGATTCTAACCATAAATTTTTAACTTTATTTAATTATTTTTTAAAAGAATGAGATATATCAAGAAAGAGTAAAGAAATGGAATGGTGCTGATACGCAGATTTGAACTGCGGACCTCACCCTTACCAAGGGTGCGCTCTACCAACTGAGCCATATCAGCAACTTATATTGGAGCGGGCAGCGGGAATCGAACCCGCATCATCAGCTTGGAAGGCTGAGGTAATAGCCATTATACGATGCCCGCAAATAACTCTACTTTAACTTATGGCTATCTCAA
This sequence comes from Psychrobium sp. 1_MG-2023, assembly GCF_030689115.1. NCBI lineage: Bacteria > Pseudomonadati > Pseudomonadota > Gammaproteobacteria > Alteromonadales > Shewanellaceae > Psychrobium > Psychrobium sp. 1_MG-2023. The sequence goes on from NZ_JAUYVJ010000035.1 coordinate 669, forward strand.
TCTAGAAAAATGGTGGAGGGAGGTGGATTCGAACCACCGAAGGCTGAGCCGGCAGATTTACAGTCTGCTCCCTTTGGCCACTCGGGAACCCCTCCAGAATTTTTTACTTCTAAATTGAAACAGATGGTGCCGACACCAAGAGTCGAACTCGGGACCTACTGATTACAAGTCAGTTGCTCTACCAACTGAGCTATGTCGGCGTTCCGTTTCAGTGGTGCGTATACTAGTGATTTGGTTTGAGCAATGCAAACACTTTTTGTAAAAAAATCACTTTTTTTTGAAAAAAGGCTTACTTACGGTCAAATTAAAACCAATCGGATTAATTAACATACAGCGCGAGACCTTCTAACACCAAATGCGGACGATTTAGCCCTAATTCACGAATCTCTGGTGGTAAATGATTAACTCCACCCCCAGTTAAGTAGACTTGAGGCTCTATATCACCATCAAACAAACTTTTGGCTTTTTGAATGGCATAAAGCACCGTTCCCGATAAAGCAGCGCGACAGCCGTTTTGCACACAGGATTTAGTATGCTTACCAAACGTAAGTTCCTCTCCGTGGTGACCACCGCTTTTAACTAACGCGGTGTGCTCAGTTAGCGCTAAGTTCATTAAACGAAAGCCTGGGCTAATCCAGCCACCTAGGTGCTTACCATCAGCATCAACCACATCAACGGTCATCGCCGTACCAATATCAATGACCACGACTGGCTTTAATGCGTCCTTATAAGCCGCTAAAAATGCCAACCACCTATCAATGCCTAAGTTTTTTGCTGGGCTATAACTATTAGTTACACCAAACGCATAACTTGGACTCGACACCTGCTGGTACCGAACCCGTAACTTACGTGCTAAAGCTTTTATCAAGTGATAGTTTTGCTTAGCACCCACATTTGAGTAAATAATCTGATCAACAGCTCCAATATCTTGTTGCGGAGGGCGATGACAAAAATCTTTAACAGTAAAGCTACCTAAATAATGCATACCCGAAATGCCACCCTTCGCATCAAGGTGTAATTGCGCAGCTTTGAGTTTGCTATTACCTATCTCTATTAATAATTTAATCATTGCTGCTTTCTCAACGAAATTTCACCGCCGTAATAGGTTTGCTGTTCGCCATCGGATTCAACCACTATGCCACCCTGTGCGTCTACCCCTCGAGAAATGCCACTGATAGTACGTTGACCAATTAATAAGTTAACTGGGGTACCCACAAAGCAATCCACCACATTCCAACGTTCAACAAACGCACTAAAACCTCTTTGCTCAAAGGTATTCATTACCTGCATCAAATGACGCAAGATAGTTGCAGCAATAACATTACGATCGAGGTTAATTCCAGTCTGAGCGAGATCGGCAAAAGGTTGATCTATTTGTTCAGTGACCGAATCAGGCAACTGCACATTAATACCAACACCTATTACGATGTCACAACTATCACTGCCCTGCCCTTCGAGCTCAATTAAAATACCGGCTAACTTACGGCCTTGATAATAAACATCATTAGGCCACTTGAGTCCTAACTCATTCACACCTAGCTCGACTAAGGCTTCACTCAAAGCAATGCCTACTGCCAAGCTTAAGCCCATGGTGGCACTAATACCTTGCTCAAAACGCCAATGCATCGAGAAATATAAGCTTGCTCCTAACGGTGAGGCCCATGTACGACCTCGACGTCCTCGTCCCGCCGTTTGTGCTTCAGCAAAGACGGTATAACCCGAAGCCGCGCTTATTAACTCCCCTTGCTTAATCTTATCTTTAATCAGTTCATTGGTTGAACCAACGACTGTTTCAACCGCCACTTGATGTTCAATGTTATCACCTAATAAGCGTGATATTTCTCCCTGCTGTAACAACGTAATCGGTGTCGCTAAGCGATAACCCTTGCCCGTCACCGAATAAATATCGAGGCCCAGTTGTTGTAAAGCTTGAATATGTTTGCCGATAGCTGCGCGGCTAATACCACATAACTGCCCGAGTTCTTCACCCGAACAAAATTGTCCTGCGGCCATGGTCGATAATATTTTTTGGGTTGTCGCATTAAACATCGCTTAGCACCTCGTCCAAATTGCTATAACCTAATTGCGCGATAAAATTCACTTCTGGTTCTAACCTCACGTTAAACTGCTGTTCAACCTTGTTTCTCACAATATGCGCTAATTGCACAATATCTGTTGCAGTAGCCTGAAATTGATTAATGAGCACCAGCGCTTGTCGTTGATGTACCGCAGCACCACCGACAGTGAACCCTTTAAGGCCAACCTGATCTATTAACCAACCCGCCGCAAGCTTAGTTTGTGTTCCTGCAGGATAACTTGGCATTGTCGGATATTGTGACAGTAATGCTGAAGCGATTGCTTTATCAACCACAGGGTTTTTAAAGAAGCTTCCAACATTAGGAGTGACTTTAGGGTTAGGTAGTTTACTTTGCCTAATCGCAATCACTTGCTTCGCCACATCGAGTGGTTTTAGATCCAATCCTAACTGCTGCCCCCAGCGTTGCAACTCCCCATAGCCTAGTTGAGGCCGCCAATGCTTGGCGAGTTTAAAATCAACACGACTGATAAACCAATCACGCTCAACTTTAAACACACTATCACGATAGCCAAATTGACATTGTTCGCTTGAAAAGGTCTTACGCTCAGCACTCGTTAAAGAAAAAGCCTCAACGGCACGACATACATCGGACAATTCAACACCGTAAGCGCCAATGTTTTGCACAGGAGCAGCGCCGACTGTTCCTGGGATCAACGCTAAATTTTCTAAGCCACCAATGCCTTGCTCAGCGCAATAGATCACTAAATCGTGCCAGTTCTCGCCACCAGCGACACTTAAATGGTAATAGTCTTCGCATTCTGTGATCTCAATTCCACGTAGCTGGTTATGCAATAACATACCTTCATAGTCTTGAGTAAAGAGGACATTAGAACCACCACCTAATATAAGCGTTGGCTCAGAGCAAGGTAAAAGCTCACGCAGTTGTCGTAATGAAGTAATCGCAACATAATGCTGGGCATTAACCTCAAGTTGTAAGGTATTTAAGTCGCGTAGGGAGTGACAAGGCATATCAGTATCTTTTCAATAAAATCACTGGCAAGTGTAAATTAAAACAACTGAATTTAACAGGAACAAGCAGGGTGAGCTTTCCCCAGCATCACTATCAATGCTGGAGAATAAGTAAGACCGTTGTAATTAAGCGACGTCCTTAATCACTTGTACCAAGTCAGACTGCACTGCAGCGGCTGTAACTTCACGACCCGCTCCAGGGCCACGAATGATCAGTGGATTATCTTGATACCACTGACTCTTGACCAAGAATACATTATCAGAAGGTGTTAATGCCGCAAACGGATGATCGTTGGCTAATTGCTGTAAACCAACCTTTGCGTTGACCTTGTCACCCTCAACGATCAGCTCTGCCACATAGCGAATGACACAATTTTTAGCTTTAGCCTGTTGATACATCCCCGACATCAGCTCATCGAGCTCACCCGCACGTGCCAAGAACTGTTCTAAATCAATATCACTTAAGACATCAGGCACCATCGAATTAAGCTCTATATCGTGTAAGTCCAACTCATACCCAGACTCACGCGCTAAAATTAATAGCTTACGTTGCTTATCTTTGCCTGAAAGATCATCGCGCGGATCTGGTTCAGTGATCCCCAAAGATAAAGCACGTAACAGTAATTGGGAGAAAGGCTCACTATCATCATAATGCTGGAACAACCAACTTAAAGTTCCTGAGAAGACACCGCTAATTGCTTGTATTGCGTCACCGCTACGTCGTAAGTCATTGATTGCATATTGAATCGGTAAACCTGCACCCACACTAGCGTTATATAGCCATTTGCTGTTATGACTATGACTAGCCTGTTTTATCGCTTGATAAAACTCATTGGCGCCAGAACCTGCTAACTTGTTTGCACTGACCAAATGATAACTGCTGCTTAAAATTTGTGGATAGAGGTTCGTTACACCCTGATCTGCCGTGATATCTAACATCACAATTTCATCAAGTGGGTTGTTTTCAAATAATGACAATAGATTCTGCGTATCAAATACCTGACTCTGCTGCTGGTAACGTGCCTGCCATTCGTCAAGTTTAATCCCAGAGAAGTCGATTAGGGCTGAACTAGAACGTACAATACCTACCACAGGTAAATGGACGTTGAGTTGTTGCTCAAGTTTTTGCTGCTCTTGGTTAAATACATCAAGCCAACAACGACCAATATTGCCTGCACCCAATAATACAACGCCCACACGCTTAGCTGGGGTATAAATCTTTTGGTGAAGTAAATAAGCAAGAATATTCACTCGCTTAGCCGGTACGATTGCACTCAAACTTAACCCATTGTCAGAAAGAACAACAGGCAGTAACGACTCTTTTGCCAGTAACTTATTAAACAGCTTACGATACCACGACACGCCAGCATCGAGTAATGAGATTAAGCCAACATCCGATTGGCGTGTCCAATTAATACTTCGATGTTCGTTTAACAGTCCCTCAAAGCTTTGTGCTACTTCATTAGCCATTACCAGTAACAATTTATTGCTATGACGTGTGGCCACAAGCGGAAAAAAGCCATGCTGTGGCAATGATTCTAGTAGCGCTGCTGACTTATCATTATCTGGTAAATGATAAAGCTCCACGTTGTCCATACCATTGACGATACAATCACCTACATGACCTAACCGTTTACCAATTTCAGTAAAGGCAGCATCAGGCTCAAAGCTGCTGCGTACACGCAGCGCAATTTTATCTTGTGCTAATGGTTGTAAAGTCCGGCGATGAAGCACAGGGTTGCCTAAACGTGCCAACTCTTCGGCTTCAGCTAAGCTTAACTCTTCGATAAGTGCGGCTTCTTTGATTAAGTTAGGATCAGCACTATACACTCCAGCAACATCAGTCCAGATATTAACTTCGCCAGCACCAGCCAATTTAGCAATTAAGGTGGCACTATAATCACTACCATTACGACCGAGTAATAATGTATTGTGCACTTCATCACGGCAGATAAAACCAGTAAAAACACGCTGAAAAGCGAGGTAGCCTTGACTTAAATTTTCTAAGTTTTGCGCTGACTGCTGCTCATCCACAATCGGTGTGACGACACCTTGTGCGACTAAGAAGTCACGCGTATCAAAAGCAACCGCCTCACGACCCAGTTGTGATAATAAAGCTGCTAATAAACGTGAAGACCACACCTCACCACAAGCAACAATCTTATTAGCGGTAAATAAATCAATTTCTGTTTGCGCCAACCACAGCGCTAACGCAGCAAAGTCATCATCTAGCAACTCTAACAGTGATTGCGGCTCAGAAAGTAGCTCGTTTACCAACTGCTGTTGAAAATGTTTTAATTGCCCGACCAATGGCAAGTAATCATAGCCTTGCTGAGCAAGCTCCGTCAGGCGTAATAATTTATTCGTGGTTTTTCCTGCCGCAGAAACCACCACTAAATCGTGACTGTCACTGTGGCTTAGTAATAAATTTGCAACACGAGTGTAGCAAGCTGGATTGGCTAGGCTACTTCCGCCAAACTTATGTAAAGCAGCTTTTTGCTTGCTACCCTGAATGTTCGCTACACTCATGTCTTATTCCTCAATACTTTAAAAACGTTCGATTAAAGCGACGCTAAAACCGTATCTAAACTTTGTGACAAGTCCTGAATCAAATCATCTACAGACTCTAAGCCAACTGAGAGACGTATCAGGCTGTTACTAATACCCGCTGTAATACGTGCGCTCTCTTCCATACCTGCGTGAGTCATTGTTGCAGGGTGTGCCACTAAACTCTCAACGCCACCTAAGCTTTCCGCGAGACAGAATAATCCAATTTCTTCAACAAACAGCTTACTTTGCTCAATATCACCCGCAAGATCGAAACTTAACATCGCACCAAAACCCAGTTGTTGTGATTTAGCCAACTCATGTTGCGGATGATCTTCAAGGCCCGGGTAATAGACTTTCGCTACCGCTGGGTGCTCATTTAAAAATGCGGCAATTGTCGCTGCACTCTCTTGATGTTGCTTCAAACGTACAGGCAAGGTACGTAGACCTCGCATCGCCATGTAACTATCAAATGCCGAGCCTGTCACACCAATACAGTTAGCCCACCAATCAAGGTCAACACCCAGTTGATGGTCTTTGGTAATAATCGCGCCAGCGACAACATCGCTATGGCCATTGATATATTTGGTACAAGAGTGCAATACAATGTCTGCACCTAGACTTAATGGTTGCTGTAAGATTGGGGTTAAGAAGGTATTATCAACAACAACATAAGCACCGACAGCTTTGGCTTGCGCCGCAATCGCTTTGACATCAACTAAACGTAATAGCGGATTACTCGGTGTTTCAATCCACACCATTTTCGGTTTAAGCGCTATCGCAGCATCTAAGGCAGCTTGGTCGTTTTGATCAACCACTACCAGCTTAAATAATCCACGACGCTCAAGATGATCAAACATCCGGTAGCTACCGCCATAACAATCATGCGGAATCACTAAAGTATCTTCAGGGGATAACAATTGAATAACAGTGGTAATCGCTGCAAGGCCCGTACACGTCATCACGCCGTAAGCACCGCCTTCAAGGTCGGCTAAGGCTTTTGCTAACTGGCTACGGGTTGGGTTACCACGACGCGCATAATCATACTCTCTTGGTTCGTCGTAGCCCTTAAAAGTATAATTGCTAGAAAGATAAATCGGTGGCACAACCGCGCCATGTTGCGTGTCAGTATCAATACCACCGCGCACAGCGATAGTTTCAGACCCAAATTTGTTCATAAATCCTCCAGCAAAAAGCTTGACTTAAGGTACAGCTAGGATATAAAGATGTCTAGATGGCTAATTTAGTTTATCTAAAAAAAGACGTCAAGATGTTTAGACGTCTATCTTAAAATAAAAAGTGAAATAAACGTCATTAAAAAGCAAATATAACCACAAGAAATTTGACAGTATTCGCTCAACCGTTAAAATCTGCATGCTTTTTATAATACATGCGTCAATATAGCGAGTTATAAAGAGCTTTCACAGCGTTTAGATCAATATAATAGGGTGTTTTCATGACTGTCTGGAATGGCGAATATATCAGTCCTTATGCCGAGCACGGCAAAAAGAACGAGCAAGTAAAGAAAGTAACCGTTTCAGTGCCTTTAAAGCTATTAAAGATCCTGACTGATGAACGCACACGCCGTCAGGTCAATAACCTACGCCATGCCACCAATAGTGAATTATTGTGTGAAGCCTTCTTACATGCTTACACAGGGCAGCCATTGCCAGAAGATAGTGATTTAGCAAAAGATAAACCTAGTACAATTCCACAAGCGGCACGTGAGCTAATGGAAGAGTTAGGGACTCTAGAGCAGTACTTAGCAGATACCGAAAAAGAAGACTAGCAATTGACATATAACGCTATCGCAAAGGTAGCGTTAAACAAAGGCATGCCCCGCCCAATTGGCTGCTACTTCTAGCGGAAACACACCCCTGGTGCCAATCCATTATTTTTACCGTAATCGCTAAGCCTAAACCGAAATGCCCCATTTCCCGCGAGCGTTCCGCGTCAAGTCTAACAAACGGGTCAAACACTCGCTCTAGATCGCTATTGGCAATTCCGGGACCATCGTCTTCCACCAAAATATTAAGTTGCTGCTTATCACACTGCAAAGTTACTGACACTGTGGAGTCAGCATAATCAATCGCATTAGCTAATAAGTTTTGCAAGGCTCGGTAAAACCATTGTGGGTCAATCTGTGCAAACGTTGGCGTTTGCGTGCCATTTAATTCCACCGTGACTTGCTGTTGCAAAGATAAATTCACAACATCTTCAATCGCCACCTGCAACCACTCATTTAAATCAAGTGACTTAAGCTTTAAGCTGCCTACTTGACGCTCCATTCCTGCATATTCTAGAAATGCGGCAGTCATTTCTTCCATTCGGGTTATTTCGCTTTCCATGCGTGAGATATATTGATCTTTCTTTTCACTATTAGAACAGTCTAACGCCGCCTCGACCCCAAAACGTAAACAAGCTAATGGCGTTCTAATATCATGCGATAAACTACGCGCTAGTATCTTATTATCTGCCATCAGCTTTTCAATTTGATCAGCCATATCATTAAAACTATGCTCAAGCTGCTGAATATAAGAAAAACGGCTATCAGGAATACGCACCGACAACTCACCTTGACCAAACTTTTTAGAAGCACTGGTGAGCAAAAATAAACGTCTTGTTAGAGGAAGTGACCACAACACAATAATCAGACACACCCCTAAATAAAGCGACAAGGTCAACAATAAATCAAACTGATGATTATCATCTTCGGCGCTAGGCAAAGAAAGTTGTAGTAATTTATGAGGATGGTTTGTAATGGCTTTGAGCAAATAAGCACCCTGATCGGACGCGATTAACAACCCGCCATCTTGAGACAGTTGCAGAGCGAGAGAGCTTGGTAGTGCCACATTGTCGGCTGACTCAAGGCTTAATTGACTTGAAAAATGTTGCGCAAGTCGAATAACCGCCTCCTCAAGCTGACTATCCTCCAGTGGATTGAGTTGTTCACTTAAGCCATTAATTAACTTCTGATAAACCACCACTTCGCTAGTGTACTGAGCTTCTTGTTCCGAATTATGATCCACCAAGAGGTCGAGCCCCCACCCAGTGGCAAACAACGCCCCAAGCACAGTCACAATAATCGTAAAATACAATCTGCGCATTAGTTAGCGCTCTTGCCAAGCATCTTCGACAAACAAATAGCCCTTACCCCAGATAGTCTTAAACTTTTTTGGGTTTTGCGGATCGTCACCGAAGGTTTTTCGTAATGTCGATAACATCACATCAAAACGACGATCAAGACCGTCATATTCACGCCCCTTCAACGCTTTAAACACATTATCACGTTCGACAACTTGCCCAGCCTGACTGGCTAAGAACCATAAAAAAGAAAACAGATTAGTCGACAGTTCAACTTCATTACCTTGATACACCACTCGCTTCGATTGCTGGTTAATAACAAGTTGCCCAAAGTTAAGTTCCACTTGTTCTGCTTGAGGCGCCGTGACCGCGATTAGATTATTTTTAATCCGTGCCAGCAGCGCGCGAGGTCTAACAGGCTTTATCACATAATCATTAGCACCTGCTTCCAAACCAATGACTTCATCAAACTCATCAGCACGGGCAGTCAACATAATGATTGGCACCGTTGATACTTCACGAATTAAGTGACAAACCTCAATACCATTAACACCAGGCAGCATCACATCAAGTAACACAATATCAGGCTTACATAATTCAAAAGTAGCCATCACTTGATCCCCACGCTCAACATGCGTCACTTGAAACGCTTGCTCGACTAGATACTCTTTCACCCAATCAGCTAAGGTGACATCATCTTCAACTAATAATACATGACCATGATTTAACATAGGTTTCCTTTAGTGACTAAAAAAGACGCCAGCGGCGCTTTCTTGATGTTTTTTTATGAACCCAACCAACATCCACATTGGCCACACCTATCACTCTTTTAGATTGTTGATTAACGAGTGAATAACTCACTTTTTGACTCGACTCAAACTCAATCGTCAAGGTTTGATCTAGTGTATCTCCTAAACAGCTTAATGGCTTAGCGACATTATTTTGATAAACACAATAATGACCTAGAGCCGCTAACTTCACTTTAAGTTTAATGGTCGTAAAGCATTCTCGCCCCTGCCTCAGCGCAATGCACTTGCTCGGTAACGCATCAAAGGTGACGACTGAAGAGTTTTCAACAGCCTCTAACACAGGGTCACTCTCTGTGGCATGTGCTGTTGCGACACTAAGCGCACTAGCTAAGCTCAACAGCTTGAGGTAGCGGCTAAAACACATAGCGCACACCAATTTTTAGTTCAGAGAAATGCTCCCTAATGCCAATCGGACTGCGGGAGATATTCTTGGACAAAAACGTATTGGTCAGCCCCATATTAAATGACCAATTTTGCGATAAGGGATACATCGCAAAGGCTTCAAGTTCAAGCTGAATACCATCTCCGGCTCGGTAGACTGGCAAAATATCTGAAGTTTCCTCCTCAGATACACCAACATAATAATCAACAGTCGAGGCAGAAAAATAAGTGGCGCCAGCTCCTAAATAAACATCCCAATTACGATAGGGGATCAAGTAACTATAAAAGCTGTCAATCACCCAGCTGTTCTGCCCTATCGAGGGGTGTAAAGAGGCGATATCAAGATGAAAAATAGCCTCATCCTGAAAGTATGAATACCGTAAGCCAATACCATTGCCCGCAAGGCGTTCATTTAATGTCGTATATTTGGGTATGGGTACAGAGTGATGGCGTTCAATCGACTGCGGATCAAAGCCAACCACATAATTTTTTACAATTAAATCAATAGCCCAGTCAGACTGTTCATGTAACAAGTAGCCTATTTCGCCACTATATAATGACGCACGACGTCGATTAGAACGAATGTAAAAATCTTTATAAGAAACATCAACCAGCAACGAAATATCGATAAAATCATCGATATCTGTTAGCTCAATATCACTCAAAAAAGTCGGGTTATACACCGCCGACAAGCCAACGATCAACTCCCACTGAAAACCGCGCTCTTCTTCTGTTGATTCTTGCTCTGTCTGGGCATTAACCAGTTGAGGCCATACCAGAATTACGGCCAGTAATAGCATTCTTAACATTATGGTATCGTCCTTGAAGTCACCAAAAAATCTGCCAAGAATACTATCAAATATCTAAACTAAGCCCTATCTTAAAATTGTTTATAATTTGTAAGAAATTACTCTACTTCCGAGTACTAAAATTGTGTGCTCAAACCAATCGATGGAAACATCCCAATATCGGCTTCACCTTCGATCTTAAAGTTAGTTAAACTATCTCCTTCTTCGGCGGCATAATAATAACCAGATACATTGTCGCTATTAAGGGCATTAATTAATGCAAACTGCCATTCAACTGGGTGAGAAAAAATAGTTGTTTTGTAATTTGCCTGCAAATCTAACCGTTGATAAGCGGGCAATGTTTTAGCGTTAAGCTCGCCATAATTAGCGAGGAAGCGATTAGGATGATCCGGGTTTTCACGCAGCCCAATAATTGGCGTATATCGAGCACCACTACGGATGGTATAACGTAAACCAAAGTCCCAACGTTCATTCAGCTGATAATTAGCGACGACATTGCCTAATAGCGGCGTATCTAAATGATAGTCCTTGGTAATATTAGTTAACTCATCTGTACGCTCACTTTGCGACCAACTCACCGACGCCCATCCATACCAGCCATTTTCCCGTTCACGCTTAACCACCCATTCAACGCCTGAAGCCGTCCCTGATAAATCATTACTATAACGACGCTGCTCAATGTCCGTTTCTGGATCAAGCGACAATGCCATATCCTCAAGATCTTTATGGTAAACCTCGATACTCGTCTGCCATATATCATTGATTTGATAATCAGCCCCTAATGAATAATGAGTCGCCGTGGGCGCATCAAGCTCTGGGTTACCTAACTTACGTAACACTGTATCAATGTCAGGAAAACGACTGTATCGACCCGCCTTAGTGGTTATTTTCAAATCATCGCTGACATACCAAAATGCGGCTAAACGCGGATGAACAAAGCTTTGTTCGGTATAATCGTTATATTCCGCACGTGCGCCTATCTCAAGCTCCACATTGGCTGATACAGCCCAATTATCTTTAATATAAAAAGCTGAGTTCACCATGGTTAACACATCTTTATCCTGTCTACGCTCGCCTTTCTTCGCTGAACAATCTGCGTCATGGTCAGTACAAAAATACGGAATAACATCGTAACTATAATCCGCCTCAACGCGTTCGACACTGCCCCCGGTGCTTAAGATATGGTCATTACCTATATCCACTTGATAGGCAACACGGAAATTTAGTTCTTCTTCATCATTACGAATGTATTGGCCTTCACCATAGTTTTGCACCACACTTTCGCTGCTATGAGCCAAGACCACATTCAACACCTGACTGTGATCGCCAAAATAGTCCCACACCAAGCTTTGGCTATCAAACCCTGTGGTGATTTCTAAGTCCCCCACATTATCCGGATCGAGCCGTCCTTCTTCGGAAGCCTCTGAAATATTAATACCCGCGATATCATTAGCGCCTAATGCAGTAAAGGTGAGTCGGTGATCGTTACCAATCAGCCATTGATACTTTGCCTGATAGTCATCGCTTTGTGGGGCTTCAAAAATGGTTAATCCATCTTCCTCTTCTCCTTCAGGCAAGAAGAGGTGAATTAAACTGCGGCGATATGAGATATAAAACGCGTGATCTTCTGCCAAACCACCCTCAACCATGATGCCGGTTTTTAATAAGCTAGCATCGACCGTCGTTGTAATGTCTTGGTTACGAGGTGCGCGTAGTTTCACATCAAACACACCACCCGTGGCATTACCGTATTCGCTGCCAAACGCGGCCGAATGAAGCGAAAAGTCTTGCACCACATTTTTATTAAAAATACTGTCACCAAAAATATGGAAAATATAATCCACAGGCATATTATCAATAAAGAACGCATTATCTTCCGGTGAAGAGCCGCGAATCGCCGGCTCGCCGCCATGATCGCCGCCGCTATGTACCACACCCGGCAAGCTAAACACCGCACTGAGTGGATCATTATCAATGCCTGCCACATTGAGCAGTTTTTGAGTTTGCACTGAAACCTCGGTTAAAGGCGCATTCCGTTGTCCCTGCACTTCAATCACTTCAACAGGTTTGTTAGCGCTTTGCTCTTTAGCCTGTAAAGCACCTGAAATAGCTAAAGCCGTGAGAGTCAGTGTGGTAATAGTTTTCATCTTGATATCCGTATAGTTGGTATAGCGCTATAGTGCTACAAACCCGTGTTGGATACCGTTGAACAAATGTGGTGAAATGATTAAGAAATGTAAGATTGTGTAAGATGTGCCCCCTTTAATTCAGTGACGAACTAAAGGGGTAATATTGATTAGCACATGTGACTTAACAAAGACTAAAAAGCATTAACGCTCACCAAATGACTCTGATAATGTTTTCTTCAATGGTTTTAATAAATAATCCATGACCGTGCGATCACTGGTTTTAATATCTACTTGAGCTGTCATCCCCGGTAAAATTTCCAGCGTGCGTCCCGACGTTGTCGTTACTGGTGAAGTCTGGCTAGTGACATGAACACGGTAATAAATCTCTTCACCCCGCCCAGTCTCTTCTTTTAACGTATCACCACTGACATAAACAACTTCCCCGATAACCCCGCCATAAATCGTATAATCAAATGGGTCGAAGCGGATTGTTGCCGATAAGCCTTTCTGTACTTGGGCAATATCTGCTGGACTGACTTTCGCTTCAATAATCAACTCATCGCCAACGGGGATAATTTGCATTAACTCTTCACCGGCACGTAGTACACCTCCAATGGTGGTCACTCGCACGTTTTTAACAATACCGGGTAGCACGGCAGTAAACACACTATCGGCCAATTGCTGTTGACGCTGCGCTAAAATTTGTTCATTTTGCGCTATTTCATCTTCAGCCTTAGCGAGATCTGTACTCACTTGCTCTAGGTATTTATTTTTCCGGTTAATAAGCTTGGCTTCTGCGTCATTTAAAGCGCGCGCCGAACGAATCACCTCAGTGCGGTTAACATCACCCGACTTAGATAACGATTCAATTAACTGCGCCTCTTCTCGCGCTAACTCAACAGCCACTTCAAGGGTGCGCAGTTCTTCATAGAGCCCAGTGCGTTTTTGCTTAAACAGTGCTTGTTCAACTTTCACTAAATCGGGGAAGCGTAGTAACTCATCTGAGAAAACTAACTCTTTCGAATCAACCACCTCAGCACGTAAACGTGTTGCTTTGGCCTTCAGCGCAGACAACCTGACTTCAATCTCTTTAACGGCAGCGCCAATACGCGTTTGATCAAGCGTTGCAATAACCTGCCCTTTAGCAACGGTATCGCCCTCTTTCACGTTTAAGGTTGCTAACACCCCGCCATCAACAGACTGAATAATCTGGACTCGGCTACTAGCAATGACTTCACCAGTCGCGCGAGCCACCTGATCAATACGATACACAGAAGACCATACGGTGAAAGCGATAAGGCCTAATAATAATAGCCAAAGCACCACTGAATAATTACGCTTATAATAGTTCTCTAAGCGTAACGCCGCTTTTTTATTACTGACTTCGTCATCGGCAAAAAAGTGATCAAATAACATTGTTCGGCCCCTTATTAGCAAACCCTTGATTAGGAGACGGTCGATTCAGCCCCGCTGATTGTCGTGTTGCAGGTTGACGATTTAACACCTTGGGTAACACCACTTCCGGTTTACCATCAGCCACGACTTCGCCCCGCTGCATCATGATCACGCGATCTGCAATTTGTGCTGCTAAGGCGGGTCGATGGGTTGAGATCAATAAAATATCATCCTTTTTCACGTGTTTTTTAAGCGCTGCAAGCACTTGTTTTTCGGTCTCACCATCTAAAGAGGCGGTAGGTTCATCCAGTAACCAGATTTTAGGTTGCGCTAAAAAGACGCGTGCTAGACCCACTAGCTGACGTTGACCACCAGAGAGCCCCTCACCACCTTCACTAATCGCTAAGTCAAGTCCTGCAGGGTTTTCTGCCGCAATACGATCAACACTTAAATCGTTACTCACCTCTAATAAATGCGAATCACTGACCGCCCCTGAAAGGGATAAATTACTGCGCAATGTGCCTTTAAACAGATGGACACTTTGCGGTAAATAACTGACATGCTGCGCCACTAGATTTGGGTCAACCTCCCACAAATCAGCTTGGCCTAATCGTACTCGACCCGCACTAGGGCGATATAAACCCGCTAACACTTTTAATAAGGTTGATTTCCCAGAACCAATCGAGCCTAAAATCACCACACGCTCTCCTGCCTTAAACGATAATGCAGGAGTATTTAATTGCTTAATCGGCGATTCAGGGTATGAAAAGCTAACCGACTCTAATGCCACCGATTCCGGCACCTGTTCTGGCAATAACAATTGTTGTTCACGACGACGTTCAGACTCACAGTTAAGCACTTGATTGACCATTTCCAGAGCCTGCGAAACATTTTGCCATTGCGCTAAATGCTGCACCCCTTGTGAAATTGGCGCAATCACACGGCCACCTAAAATACTACAGGCAATCAATGCCCCCATGGTCAAGTTACCCGCTTCAATTTGACTCACACCAACAACGATGGCCGTCACATAAGCAAGCGTCGAGAGGCTGCCTGTGGTCACGGTGGCAAAGTTACTAATGGCTTTTTGGCGAATATTATAACTAGAAATAGTGTCCGTAATTTCCTGCCACTCCGTTGAAAAACGCCACGTTGCGTTATTCGAACGGATAGACTCCGCGCCTTGAATCGCATCAACCAATAACCCTTGACGCTCATTGGAGCGCATCATTTGTTCTTTAAGCAAACGACGTAAACGTTTTTGCGTT
Organism: Psychrobium sp. 1_MG-2023; assembly: GCF_030689115.1. NCBI lineage: Bacteria > Pseudomonadati > Pseudomonadota > Gammaproteobacteria > Alteromonadales > Shewanellaceae > Psychrobium > Psychrobium sp. 1_MG-2023. Next base: position 16,158 of record NZ_JAUYVJ010000035.1, read on the forward strand.
AACCAGCCTAGTAGCGCAGCCACAGGTAACAGCAATAAATAAACCCAACCGATATGGCCACCGATAATCGCGATAATTGCAATAAAAAATATCGCAAAGGGCATATCAACCAACGCAAAAACAACGCCGGAGCTAAAGAATTGACGCACAGAGTCCAGTCCACCTACCTGCGCAGCCAACGTGCCTAAACTGCGCGGTCGCGTATCTAACTGTAAGTGCATCACATGATCAAACACTTGCTGTGACACCGCTTTATCCACAGCACAACTGACACTATCAAGCGTTCGCGCGCGCACTGTTTTTAGCAGCCAATCCAAGGTCACGACAACAAACATGCCCACCACCAAAGTGGTTAAGGTGGCATAAGCTAGAGTTGGTACTACGCGATCATAAACTTGCATCGCAAAAATAGAGGTCGCTATCGCCAATAAGTTGATCACTATAGTCGCTATCACAATATCAACTAACCAACGCTTGGTTTTAAACATTTCTTTGAGTACCAAGCGTGCGGCAATATTGCCTTTAAGTGAAAACGCCGAGGGAGCCTTGCGTTCTTTCGGCGCTTGCACCCATAACACCGCGGCCTGCTCTAATTCATTGTCATCACACAATCGTGTGTCATTATCTGCATTGGTCAATTGTAACTGACCATCAGTTGCAGGCTCGACCAAATACCATTGCTGCTGATGTAATAGCATCGCTGGCAAACGACGTTGATCAAAACGACTCCAACGTAATTGCGCCGCTTTCACCCCTTTAAGTTGCAACACATTAACAATAAAGTGAAAATATTTAACGGGTGGGGCATCGCCAAGCGCTGCCTGTGCCTGCTGACACGCCTGTTGCAATGCGCCCATTTGCACAGAGACACCCAAACGTTCGAATAATGGTTGAAGGACTGATGCTGGCAGTGCAGGCGATGAGTTAGCCACCGTTGGCTCGGCGGCTTGATTAGTTTCTGTCACGTTATTTACTACCTGTATTAATGCCGGCCAGCGAATCTAATCGCCCCGTCAAGGCTGCTATGCGTAAAGATAAGCTCAGCCATTCACTGTGCGCTTGCACTAACCCCATCTCAAGAGAGGTTACTTCGCGTTGGGTATTTAGTACCTCGAGCCACGATTTACGACCCGTTTCATATTGGCGTAAAAACGATGATTGCGTTTGCTGCATCGCATCCACCGTCATTTGCTGAGAGTCAACCAAGCCCTGTTTAACCTTGCGATTTTGCATTAATGTTTTCACCCGGCGACGTACATCATTGAGCGCGCTGTCAAGTTCAAACTTAGCCGCTTTGATTCTCGCTTCAGCACCGCGCATTCGACTACGCGCGACAAATCCAGCCCCTTCTAATGAGCTTTCGAGCGATAAGCCAGCACGAAAATCATCCGCCCCTGGCACAGTTTCAATCAAGTCAGATTCAACCCGTAGCGATAAGGTCGGCATCACTGCTAATTCTTCTGCTTTTAAATCTAAACGGACATTGGCGAGCGCTTGGCGTTTTAATTGCACCGTAGCCTGATGCATTGCGGCCTGACGTTCCACTTCAGCCAAAGCAGGCAGCTCTGCTAATTGCAGCTCAATAGATTGATCTGTCGCCACTTGTATTTGAGTTAAGGTGTATAACTCGGTTAAAGCCACCGACAGTTCACCTTTGACTGTTTCACGCTGTGTTTTCGCTTGTAATAACCGAGCATAAGCGAGTCGAACATCCGCCTCAGAAGAAAGCTGTCCTTGCTGCCGACGATTAATGCGTTGATGATAGCCTTCATGCGCCGCTACATTCTTTTGCGCGACTTGTAAACGCAATTTAATCCCGTCAATTTTCGCGTAAACAATCGCCGTCTCTTCGATAAGTTGACGCTGAACCTCTAATAACTCCCACTCTTGGCTAACGACACTAGCCTGAGCCTGGTCTATCGCGGTGGATATTTTACCAAAGGTCCATAGCGGTTGATCGATGGTTATCGTGGCTTGCTCTTGTTCATTGACATTATTCGCTTGAGCACGAATAGTCGGATACCTTTTGGCCTTTGCACTATCCACCGCATATTGCTGCGCCTCAACCACTGATTGTTTACCTTTTAGGGCAGGGTTATGCTGCATGGTCGCTTGTAAAGCAGCGGCAATGCCAGCTGCTGAGGCAGCCTCAGTAAAGCCTTGTTGTTCAGTCATCTCTGTCGCTAAGCTCATACCACTAAATAAGGCGATGCCGCTACACAGCATTAATGCTGTCAGAATACCGGTTTTATTGTTTTGTCGTTGTAACATCTTTATCTTTCAAGGTTAAAGGTTGTAAAGCTATCATCAAGTTCGTCGGCGGCCATTGTTGCCTCCAAACCACTATCATCTCGTAACTGGTTCGCCTTATCGGTGTCACCGAGCTGCTCATAGCCTTTAATTAAATTGCGTGTCCACTCTTGGTGCCATGGTGCAATCTCTAGCGCCTGTGCCATCAACGCAACGCCCTCTTGCGGGTGGTTTTTACTCATATAGACAAGACCCAGCATATACTGACACGCCGCATGCTTAGGGTTGTGGTGCAACATTTTTTTAAAGCAAAGCTCTGCACCATCGAGATCCCTCGCTTGATAAAGCGCCACTCCGTCAGTAAGAAAGCCCGCAACAGGCAAGGTGATCATGTCGTCTATTGGATCCGGGGCTATTTTAGCATTAGTTCCCTTAATTAATGGCGCTAAATATTGCTCGTAGCGCTTCCATTTCGCTTTCGAGGTTTTATAAATCGGTTGACGCACCTGCCATACACTGGCAGTTTTCACCGTTCGATCAAGCTCATTAAACTTAAGTACCTGCGGCTGCCATTCAACGCCAATATAGTTCAATAACTTGCGCGCACTACCCTCTAAATCATCCACCACATCTTCATAGTTGAGCTCGAGAATTTCACCGGGAAAGGTCTGATGCCAGTGATGCATCATCAGGTTATGATCGGCTAATTGTTGGCCGATATCTTCTAAATCATAGGCGAAACCCATCCCCCCATGCTTGGCCTGAAAATCGGTGAAGTAATTCGACATCGCAATATCCCGCGGATCACGGCGCACCGAAATGATTTTAGCCTTTGGAAAGAGAAACTTAATTAAGCCTATATTTTCGAAGTTATGCGGTAGTTTATCCACCACATGTTTGGCGTTGGGCTTATCCTCTTGTGCTAACGCACGCATTTCGTCAACAACATTATTTGCAATGCCAGAGGTTACTTCGGCCGTTAAATCATCGACACAATCGGGATAGCTACGCCCCGATCCCGTTTGACGCTCCCAGCGCTGTAAACCTTGTATGACTTGAGGGATTACGCCAAGTTCACCGGCACCAAAGATATCACTGTGCCCTGCAATAATTTGCTCGACTAAGGTTGTGCCAGAACGCGGCATTCCTAATACAAACACAGGGACAGTTGAATCAACACCACAATCAGGACGGTGTTGATAAAGGGCTTTAGTAAAACTCACCCTGATTCGAGCACACTGATTACGGTGAGCTTTAGCGTCATAAGGTAAAAACTTCTTGCTCGCTTCATTCGCAAGTTTGGCAAGCTCGAATGCTTTGTTATAGACTTTACGCTTTTCCCAAGCACTCGCAAGCTGAAATAAGATCCCTGACTTCATCTTCCCTTCTAGGCTTGGCAGTTGTGCAGCCTGTTCCATTTTTATTAAAGTAGCTTCATCCTCAGGAAAATGGCGGGCATTGATTAAAGCTGAATGACCTTTTACAGGGTCAATTCTTTTTATTTTTTCAAATAACTCAATAGCTTCGTCAATATTCCCTTGCAGCATTTGCTGTTGACCTAAGCCTTGTAACGCAGGAAGATATGATGGATTCTCGTCAAGTATCTCTTGATACAAAACGGCTGCATAAGCATAGTTTTGTTCATTACTTTCCACTTCAGCTAAGGTATTTTTTGCCGCTAACTGTACGATATGTATTTCTAAACCGTTATGCTGGTCTTTCGAAGGTTTATTGGCTAACTCAACAGCCCGCTCTGCTGCATAACGCGCTTTTTGATTGTTGTTATGTAAGCAAACATAAGAAAGTTTTGCCCATAACTTTATACTCTCAGGGTGATGATGCAGCGCCTGCTGTAATACCTGTACCGAAGGAATAAACTGTCCTTGCAATTTCGCTAACTCAGCTAATTGCAAGCAGAGCTCAATATGATGAGGATACTTTTTACCGTAGCGGCGTAAGATTTCGCTGGCTTGTTGATGTAAATCTTGTTCTGCAAGTAAATTGCTATAATAAATTAACAGTTCAAAAAAATATCTATCAACTGAAGACTTAATATGTAACTGAAAGCATTGTTCCAACCATTGTTCCGCCTCTGTAAATGATTGTAGTTGAACCCAAAGCTGCAATTGTAATTCATCTAGCTGATTAGCAAACTGTAACTTTAATTCTTCAGGCAATGCGCTCTCTATTTCAGCTAATGTCGATTGCCCTTGTAAAATCAGCTGCTGCGCTTGTTGAAAGTATCCTAGTTGAAGATAAATATTGATTAAATGATTGGCAATCGGAAGCCGCTCTGGAGCAAGAGCTAGCGCTTGCTCAAAGAGCGCCTTTGCTTTATCTAATTGTCCTACAACTAGGTAACAATAACCTAAACGAGCTACAGCTAATTCATTAGCAGTACCCAACTCAACGATAGGCTTAAGCAAAGCTTTTGCTTCATCAAAGCGATGAGTTACTAACAACACAGCGGCCATATCAACGACAGTCTCGTTATCATATTCATCAAGATAGCTTTCAGCTTGCTGATAATACTCTAGTGCTTTTTCTCGTAAGCCTAAATGCGCATACGCTAATGCAAGCAACGGTAGCAGTACCGGAGCATAGCTTGATAGCCATGCATCCTCTGCGATCAGTTGCAACTCGTTAAACTGTTGATTATCTGCCAACTGGCGTAACTTTTTCAGGTCAAACATACACCTATCCAAATCATGAGAAAAGTGCATAAAATCATAATGGACACTTTTTAGACAACAAAAGCCTGCTCAGTACTTTAAAAACCTTAAACTACCGAACAAGCTTATTAATCAAGAATGAGTCACTATCAACTCACCTGCAAATTATGCCAACCCTTGAGAGGTCAAAACGCCGTTCAGCATTGCAGTTAGGTAAACCTCACCTAACGCATCGTCGGTATTTGGGTTAATACTCCAAGTACCAGTCCATAAATCAAGTTGATTGCTTCCCATACCATCATAACGCGAAAACAACCCGTGGCTCCTTAACCCAGCAGCAGGACTCCACGCGATAAAGGTTGGTGATTTCCAGTGTGTAATGACAGGGCCGGCTCCGATTACCGCAGAGCCACTTCCTACCAGCACTATCTTATCATCTGCACCTAAGTTATTAGCCCCAGTCCAAGTGCCCCAACTAGCACTAGGATTGCTACTAATACCATCAGAAGATAAAACATGGCTATTACTATCGACCTTAATATAGATAGTATAAGAAGTATTAGCATCAAAACTACGAGAAGAGTGATCTGAAGAGACCCCTTCAACTAAATCAAACACGACCACGGAAGTTTCAACCGCTGCAATAGTGTCAACATTAACAACTTTGGCGCTGCTTGCCACGCTAGTATTACCAGCAGCATCTGCTTGAGTGGCGGTAATGGATTCATTACCTTGGCCCATGGCCGTCACATCAGCGGCGTTGGCGGCAACAGACCAGTTACCACTGCCATCAACCACTGCCGTATTACCACCAGCTAATGTATGACCACTATCAAAGGTCAAGGTAACCGTCGCGCCGATTTCACCAGTGCCTGTGATAGTCACACCCGCCGTTGCTTCAGCGTTATCAATGGTATCATCGGTGGCAACGACATTAATCGTTGGTGCATTAGGTGTATTAGCGTCAATAGAGTCACTCGCACCACTACTTATAGCTGTGGTGTACTGTGCACTTGTGTTATTAGCACTGTCATCAATAGTGATGCTCGTTGGGATAGACGCTCCTGCAGCAACATCGGTGCCACCCTCAGTAACAGTAAATTGTGCAGTGTATGTTGTGCTATTCACGCGCTGTAGGTTGCTTAAAGTAAAGCCCCCCACAGTACCATTAACATTGTGATAGGTATCGCCAGCATCATCTTCAACAGTCAAGGTAACCGTTACCACACTGCCCACTTTCATTGATGCATCAGGCACAGACACATCTGTAATTACTGGGCTAGTTACATCCAGTCCACTATCAAAGGCATCTGTCGTCGCTTTATTACCCGCACTATCGCCCGAGAATCCGGCACTGATTTCGATGCTATCGTCAACGGTTAGTGGGTCAAAGCCTGCTGTCGCCTCCAGTGCTAATGCCCCGAAATGACTCAGAGTAATAGTCAAGGTATTATCATCTGTTACCACCGCAGTATTGAACATTTCAGCTAAGCCGACCATATTGTCAGTATTATCAGTATCAATATCCCACTGGAATTTAGTCCAATCAAAATTATTTTTAAGATTGGTCGAGCTGGTCTCTCCGGCAGATAATAGACTATTAATATTAGTTCCTGTCAGCACAAGAGTGTTGGTTGCTGCATCGTAGGTCGCACCAGTAAAGGTATTTGTTGGAGCACTAGTATCAACAACAAAATTACTATTATCCGCTAGATTGTTACCACTCGGCAGATCGGTTGCTAACGCATTACCTGCGGTATCAGTGACCGACGTATTAGTAATCGATGCAACATTAAGGTCACTGCTATTATCACCCGCAGCAACAACATAAGTTCCGGCTAACGTTAGCCCATCAGCAGCGGCTGTTAATGTTACTGTTTGACCATTATCTAAAGTAACATCAAACGCCATCCCGCTTGTTACAACTTCACTCATCGTGGCGGTAATACTAATGTTTGCCCCCTCACGATAATTATCATCAAATGATGTTGAGGTAAACGAATCAACTTTAATCGCCGTACTATCAGTAATAAATGTGTCACTCGAACGAACTACATTACTAACATTGCCAGCAATATCAGTTTGCTGAATTTGAATTACACCTGCGGTATACACCTGATCAGCCGCTAACTCAAAGCTGGTACCTGTACCATTAATCCAATTAGCTCCGCCATTTAGACTATAAATCCAACTACTGACATCACTCGTTAATGTCACATTAACCGTGCGATCATTAGTAATAAAGTCATTTGATAATGTACCACTATCAGCAGCAAGGCCTATCACCGGAGTTCCCGCAATATTATCGTGTTGAATGACACTAGTATTTGATGTGGCAGCACTAACATTACCCGCTTCGTCAGTTTGAATCACTTGAATATCGCCGATGGCATAAGTTGAATTAGCAGTTAACTGGATGTATGTACTACTTGTCGAAGAACTCCAATTATCACCACCATCTAGGCTATAAATATAGGTTGAATTACTCGACTCCTTGGTGACTCGTAAATAGGTGTGATTGGTAATCGAGTCACTGTTAGAACTGCCACTATCGTGATAAAGAGCTATTGCTGGGGCACCCACTGTCATGTCTGTAGTTACAGTTTCATTGAAGCTACTAATAGCACTCACATTACCCGCAATATCCGTTTGACGAACATCAATGGCACCCACACCATAAGTCGTATCATCAGCTAACTCAAAGCTGGTGCCAGTGCCTGTCACCCAAGCACCGTTATTTAGACGGTACTCCCAACTTGCCACATCAGCGGCTAGACTGACATTAACCGTTGCGTCATTGGTTTTCTCATCGGAGCTAGAACGACCAGTATCGTTAGCTAAGCTTAAACCTACAGTAGATACCACTTGGTCAGTTTTAAAGGTGCTCGCATTACTGGCCGCGACACTTTCGTTACCTGCTATGTCAGTTTGTTTCACTTGCACCTGACCCGCGGTATAAGTGGTGTTATTAGCTAACTCAAAGCTAGTCCCAACACCTGTACTCCACGTTGCCCCACCATTTAAGCTATATTGCCAGCTATCGACATCGGCAGCTAAGGTTACGCTTACGGTTGAATCATTGGTGATCCCGTCCGTAATATTAACACCGAGATCATTGGCTAATGCAATACCCGCCGCCGCCGCAGTTACGTCAGTGGTGATCGCCGCTGTATTAGACACAGCCTCACTGGTATTACCCGCTTTATCCGTTTGCTTCACTTGGATATCACCAATGGCATAGGCTGTATCCCCAGCAAGATCAAAGCTCGTACCAGTACCATCAACCCAGGTTGTACCTGCATCTAGACTGTATTGCCAAGTAACTTGTTCTGCAGCTAAAGCAACAGTGACCGTTAGGAGGTTAGTAATCGCATCACTGGCTGATTTTCCAGAATCAGCTGGTAAGGTAAAGCTTGGCTTCGCTGGCGCAATCATATCCGTAGTGATCAGAGCCGCGCTTGAGGTAATGTCACTGATATTACCCGCATCATCGGTTTGACGTACTTTAATCGCGCCGGCAGAATAAATGCTGTCATTGGCTAAATCAAAGCTGGCCCCACTACCCGCTAACCAAGTCACGCCACTGTCTAAACTGTATTCCCAACTCGCAACATCAGCAGCCAAACTCACATTCACCGTAGCGATATTAGTTAAATTATCACTATTTAATACACCACTATCGGTGGCTAGTGTAAAGGTTGGCGCATCATTGACCGTATCCACATCAACCACTTTAGCGGCGCTTGGTACACTGACATTATTGTATTGATCGGTTTGTGTTGCGGTAATTGACTCATTACCTTGCGCCATTAATACCGCATCAGCAGCAGTGACCGCAATACTCCAGTTGCCATCAGCATCGACCGTTGCCGTATTTCCGCCAGCCAGTGTCGTTCCACTATCTAAAATCAGTGTAATAGTCGCGCCCACATCACCTTTACCCGTGATATTAAAGCCAGCGGTTGCTTCATCAGCATTTAACACTGCACCTACTGATAATGCATCAATAGTCGGCGCGTCAACCACGATATCCACAGTGATATTTTTCGTTTCAGCCGCAGCGCTAACGTTGCCGTGTATGTCCGTTTGAGTCGCAATGATTGACTCTATCCCTTCCCCCATTCGTTGGATGTTTTGAGAAGTCAGAGTGACACTCCAATTACCACTATTATCAACTACGGTATCTATTTGATCAGACCATGCTTTGAAGCTAAAATTGTAGATAATATTCTCATCAAAGTCTAAAGTGACCGTTGCTCCAACTTCACCCGTACCACTGATGGTCACATTATTATTTGCTTCCGCATAGTTAATCACATCATCAACCGCAACTGTATTAACCACTGGGGCAGCGACTGTTGTCTTAACCGTTATCGCTTCTGCATTACTCGCCACACTTACATTACCCACGGTATCAGCCTGAGTAGCAGTAATGGATTGTAAACCTTCGCCCATTGCTGTTACAGCAGCCGCATCAATCGCGACACTCCAGTTTCCTAGGTTATCAACCGTTGCCGTTTGACCCGTTGATAGAGTAATCGTTGAGCCAGCCTCGCCGGTACCGGTAATATTAAAGCCAGCGGTTGCTTCAGCAGCAGTAACAACAGGGCCAACAGCGATTGCTGCAATAGTCGGTGCACCAACTTGTGTATCGACGTTAAATGTTTTAACCGAACTCACTAAACTAGTATTACCTGCAACATCAACTTGAGTTGCGGTAACTGTCTCACTCCCCTGCCCCATTGCAGTAACATCAGCCGCATTAACAGCCACCGACCAGTTACCATCTTGATCAGCAACAGCAGTATTGCCTCCAGCTAACGTATGGCCACTGCCCAATACTAGCGTTACCGTTGCACCCGCTTCAGCTGTACCCGTAATAACAAAACCGTCTGTTGCTTCACTCGCGATTATCACACTATCAGCTGTCACATTATTAATCACAGGTGCACTAGCTTTAGTATCTACAGTAATTACTTTATCAATGCTTGGCGCACTGATGTTGCCCGCGGCATCCGTTTGAATAACAGATAATGTTTTTGCGCCTTCTCCTAACCCCAATACAATATCCAGATTGTTTACTGGTAGTGACCAAGTGCCATTCGGCGCAACCACAGCTGTATTACCATCCATCAGAGTATAATCATGATCTTTTAACGATAAGGTAATCATAGCCCCTGGTTCACCAGTACCTGTAATAACGACAGAAGAATCCTCGGCATGATTAATCACGTCATCTAACGCAACGACATTAATGGTCGCTACACTTGGTGTATTTGCATCGATGCTATCATTTGAACCGACAAAAATTGCCGTTGTATACGCTTGGCTTGAATTACCCGCAGTATCATCAATGGTGATTGATGTTGGGATCGAATCTCCCGCAGCGACATCAGTACCACCTTCTGTCACCGTAAATTGCGCGGTATAAGTAGTATTATCCACACGAACTAAATTCGAAAGTGCAAAACCACCGACTGTGCCAGTCAAGTTACTATAAATATCCCCTGCATCATCCTCAACGGTTAATGTCACCGTGACAACATCACCCACTTTCATTGATGTATCAGCGATAGCAACATTAGTGATCACTGGAATAATGGTATCAACTGCTTGTGTTGATTCTGTTGCTGCGGTGTTGTTGTTACCCGCTGCATCAATCGCAACGTCCGCTGCCACATTCACCGTTAAATCAGTGGTGCTGTCGCTATTTGGTGTCACCACCAAGGTGTATTCTGTGGCTGAAACCGCAGTAAAGGTGCCTTTAACACCACCTGTTAATACAACATCATCTGCTGTGAAACCTGTCATCGCTTCTGAGAAGGTGAAGGTGTAAACCACATCGCCGGTCGCTGTACCAGTCGTATCGTCGCTAATCGCAACGCTTGGGATAACCGTATCAACCGCTTGGGTTGACTCTGTCGCTACCGTGTTGTTATTACCCGCTGCATCAATCGCCACACCCGCTGCCACATTCACAGTTAAATCAGTGGTGCTGTCGCTATTTGGTGTCACCACCAAGGTGTATTCTGTGGCTGAGACTTCAGTGAAGATGCCTTTAACACCACCCGTTAATACAACGTCATCTGCAGTGAAACCTGTCATCGCTTCTGAGAAGGTGAAGGTGTAAACCACATCGCCGGTCGCAGTGCCAGTCGTATCGTCGCTAATCGCAACCGTAGGAATAACCGTATCAACCGCTTGAGTTGATTCTGTCGCTACCGTGTTGTTATTACCCGCCGCATCAGTCGCAACGTTCGCTGCCACATTCACCGTTAAATCAGTGGTGCTGTCGCTATTTGGTGTAACGACAAGTGTGTATTCTGTGGCTGAAACCGCAGTAAAGGTGCCTTTAATACCCCCCGTTAATACAACATCAGCTGCTGTGAAACCTGTCATCGCTTCTGAGAAGGTGAAGGTGTAAACCACCTCACCAGTCGCTGTCTCTGCTTCATTGTCTGTAATTGAAACTGTTGGAATAACCGTATCAACAGCTTGAACTGACTCTGTCGCGGCTAGGTTGTTATTACCCGCTGCATCAATCGCCACATCCGCTGCAACATTCACCGTTAGATCTGTCGTGCTGTTGGCGTTTGGCGTAACAACCAAGGTGTATTCGGTAGCTGAAATCGCAGTAAAGGTACCTTTGCTACCGCCTGTTAACACTATGTCATCAGCGCTAAAGCCTGTCATAGCTTCGTTAAAGGTGAAGGTGTAAACCACATCATCAGTTGCTGTCGCAGGCTCATTATCAGTAATCGCAACGCTTGGGATAACCGTATCAACCGCTTGGGTTGACTCTGTCGCTACCGTGTTGTTATTACCCGCCGCATCAATCGCCACACCCGCTGCCACATTCACCGTTAAATCAGTGGTGCTGTCGCTATTTGGTGTCACCACCAAGGTGTATTCTGTGGCTGAAACTGCGGTAAAGGTGCCTTTAACACCACCCGTTAATACAACATCATCTGCAGTGAAACCTGTCATCGCTTCTGAGAAGGTGAAGGTGTAAACCACATCGCCCGTCGCTGTGCCAGTCGTATCGTCGCTAATCGCAACGCTTGGGATAACCGTATCAACCGCTTGGGTTGACTCTGTCGCTACCGTGTTGTTATTACCCGCTGCATCAATCGCCACACCCACTGCGACATTCACAGTCATTGCTGTTGTGCTGTCTGCCGCTGGCGTTACTACTAAGGTGTACTCTGTCGCTGAAACCGCAGTAAATGTACCTTTGCTACCGCCTGTTAATACGATGTCATCCGCGCTAAAGCCAGTCATGGCTTCTGAGAACGTGAAAGTGTAAACCACATCACCGGTTGCAGTACCTGTGATGTTATCGCTAATCGCCACACTTGGAATAACCGTATCAACTGCTTGCGTTGACTCGGTCGCTACCGTGTTGTTATTACCCGCTGCATCAATCGCAACGTTCGCTGCCACATTCACCGTTAGCTCTGTGGTGCTGTCGCTATTTGGTGTCACCACCAAGGTGTATGCTGTCGCTGAAACCGCAGTAAAGGTGCCTTTAACACCACCCGTTAATACAACGTCATCCGCACTAAAGCCTGTCATATCTTCTGAGAAGGTGAAGGTGTAAAGCACATCGCCAGTCGCTGTGCCAGTCGTATCGTCGCTAATCGCAACGCTTGGGATAACCGTATCAACCGCTTGTGTTGACTCAACCGCTACCGTGTTGTTATTACCCGCGGCGTCAATCGCCACATCCGCTGCTACATTAACCGTTAGGTCTGTAGTGCTGTCGCTATTTGGTGTAACGACAAGTGTGTATTCTGTGGCTGAGACTTCAGTGAAGATGCCTTTGCTACCACCTGTTAATACGATGTCATCAACCGTGAAGCCTGTCATATCTTCTGAGAAGGTGAAGGTGTAAAGCACATCGCCAGTCGCTGTGCCAGTCGTATCGTCGCTAATCGCAACGCTTGGGATAACCGTATCAACCGCTTGTGTTGACTCAACCGCTACCGTGTTGTTATTACCCGCGGCGTCAATCGCCACATCCGCTGCTACATTAACCGTTAGGTCTGTAGTGCTGTCGCTATTTGGTGTAACGACAAGTGTGTATTCTGTGGCTGAGACTTCAGTGAAGATGCCTTTGCTACCACCTGTTAATACGATGTCATCAACCGTGAAGCCGGTCATATCTTCTGAGAAGGTGAAGGTGTAAACCACGTCATCAGTTGCTGTTGCAGGCTCATTATCAGTAATTGACACGGTTGGGATCACTGTATCGACCAACTGGGTTGAGTCAACAGCATCAAGGTTGGTGTTTCCAGCAATATCGGCTACGATTCCAGCACCAATGCTCACAACGATATCAGCGACGCTATTTGTATCAGGTGTGACAACAAGTGTGAACTCAGTGGCTGATATTTGAGTAAATGTACCTTTAGTACCACCCGTAAGTGTTACATCATCAGCACTGAAGTTATCCATGGCTTCACTAAAAGTGAAAGTGTAAGTGATATCACCTGTTGCCGTTGCTGCCGTATCATCATTAATAGAGACTGTCGGTAAGATAGTATCCGTAATAATTTCTTGAGAATTAGCACTAACAGCGCTCACATTTCCCGCATGGTCTGTTTGACGAACCTGAACTGAATCAGCAGCAAACGTTGTATTTTGAGTAAGCTCAAAGCTGCTTCCACTGCCAACTAACCAAGTTGTACCACCATCAACACTATATTCCCAACTAGCTACATCGGCCGCTAACGTTACGTTAATAACATTATTATTTGAAAGTTGATCGTTGTTAAATTGACCACTATCTGTTGCTAGTTCAAAACTAACCGCGTCATTAGTCATATCGGTAGTTACAGCAGCATCGTTAGTAGCAAAGCCACTAAGATTACCTGCAACGTCCGTCTGACGAACACGGATAGCGCCTGCAGCATAGGCAGTGTCGTTAGCTAACTCAAAACTCGTACCGACACCCACTAACCAAGTCATGCCACCATCTAGACTGTATTGCCAAGAAGCAACATCATCAGCCAATACAACATTAACAGTTGCATCGGATGTTAAGCCGTCTGTTGTTGATGAACCAGTATCTGTATTAATAGTAAAACTTGGTTGTTCAACGGTAGAGTCAGTCGTTACAGCAATAGTTGCAGTGCTTTGGTTGCCCGCAATATCCGTTTGACGTACTTGAATCATATCTGAGGCATAAACAGTATTGTTGGCAATTCCGAAGGATGTACCAGCGCCCTCATTCCATGAATTACCACCATCAAGGCTAAATTGCCAGCTAGCTACATCGGTAGCTAGATTAACACTAACGCGAGCATCATTAGTAATATGGTCACTATCAGATGCACCGGTATCCGTGACTAAAGCTAATTCAGCTGGCGCAACAGTCATATCAGTTAAAATAATTTGCTGATTAAAACCTTCTGCGCTTTCATTACCAGCATGGTCGATTTGAATGACACGTACAGCACCAATTGAATATAAGGTGTTAGCAGCTAATTCTAAACTTGTACCTTCACCTACAAGCCAATTTGTTCCACCATCTAAGCTATACTTCCAACTTGCAACATCACCTACCAATGCAACATCAATAGTCGTTGTATTACTAATCGCATCAGTCGTTGAACTACCTGAGTCTTGCTTAAATGCAAATGTAGGTGTAACAATCGTAAGATCTGTCTCGATGGCAGCATTGTTGGTCGTTACTGCACTAGAGTTACCCGCATTATCCGTTTGACGAACCTGCACGCTATCAGCGGCATACGTTATATCAGCCGCTAGCTCAAAACTAGTACCTGTACCCGTCATCCATGTTTCACCGCCATCAACGCTGTATTCCCAGCTTGCCACATCAGCAACCAGGGCAACATTGACCGTCACGTTATTAGTTAGGCTATCCGTGGTTGATGAACCAGTATCTTGAGCTAAGGTAAAAGTCGGGGCAGCGACGCTGTTATCGGTTTCAATTTGTGCGGTGTTTGTTGTAGCAGCACTCACATTACCGGCGTTATCGGTTTGACGAACTTGCACGCTATCAGCCGCATACGTGGTATCAGTCGCTAACTCAAAGCTAGTACCTGAGCCAACAAGCCAAGTCGTTCCGCCATCAACGCTGTATTCCCAGCTTGCAACATCAGCAACCAGGGCAACATTAACCGTGACATTATTGGTGAGACTATCAGTCGTTGATGAACCAGTATCTTGAGCTAAGGTAAAGGTCGGTGCAGCAACACTGTTATCTGTTTCGATTTGTGCGGTGTTTGCTGTAGCAGCACTCACGTTACCCGCGTTATCGGTTTGACGGACCTGTACGCTATCAGCGGCATAAGTTGTATCAGCGGCTAGTTCAAAGCTAGTGCCTGTTCCGGCCATCCACGTATCACCACCATCAACGCTGTATTCCCAGTTTGCCACATCAGCAACCAGTGCAACATTGACCGTCACGTTATTGGTGAGGCTATCAGTGGTTGATGAACCAGTATCTTGAGCTAAGGTAAAGGTCGGTGCAGCAATGCTGTTATCGGTTTCAATTTGTGCGGTGTTCGTTGTAGCAGCACTCACATTACCCGCGGTATCGGTTTGACGGACCTGCACGCTATCAGCGGCATACGTTGTATCTGCCGCTAATTCGAAGCTAGTGCCTGTGCCGGCCACCCACGTATCACCACCATCAACGCTGTATTCCCAGCTTGCCACATCAGCAACCAGTGCAACATTGACGGTCACATGATTGGTGAGGCTATCCGTGGTTGATGAACCAGTATCTTGCGCTAAGGCAAAGGTCGGCGCAGCGACGCTGTTATCCGTTTCGATTTGTGCGGTGTTTGTTGTAGCAGCACTCACGTTACCCGCGTTATCGGTTTGACGGACCTGCACGCTATCAGCGGCATACGTTGTATCAGCGGCTAAATCGAAGCTAGTACCTGTTCCGGCCATCCACGTATCACCACCATCAACGCTGTATTCCCAGCTTGCCACATCAGCAACCAGTGCAACATTGACCGTCACGTTATTGGTGAGGCTATCCATCGTTGATGCACCAGTGTCTTGAGCTAAGGTAAAGGTCGGTGCAGCTAGACTGTTATCGGTCTCGATTTGAGCTGTATTAGTCGCTATGGTGCTAAGGTTACCCGCATTATCTGTTTGGCGTACTTTAATCGCGCCAACCGAATAAATGCTGTCATTTGCTAAATCAAAACTTGTACCTGAACCAACAAGCCAATTAGTACCACCATCGACGCTGTATTCCCAGCTTGCCACATCAGCAACCAGTGCAACATTGACCGTCACGTTATTGGTGAGGCTATCCATCGTTGATGCACCAGTGTCTTGAGCTAAGGTAAAGGTCGGTGCAGCTAGACTGTTATCGGTCTCGATTTGAGCTGTATTAGTCGCTATGGTGCTAAGGTTACCCGCATTATCTGTTTGGCGTACTTTAATCGCGCCAACCGAATAAATGCTGTCATTTGCTAAATCAAAACTTGTACCTGAACCAACAAGCCAATTAGTACCACCATCGACGCTGTATTCCCAGCTTGCCACATCAGCAACCAGTGCAACATTGACCGTCACGTTATTGGTTAGGCTATCAGTCGTTGATGAACCAGTATCTTGAGCTAAGGTAAAGGTCGGTGCAGCAACACTGTTATCTGTTTCGATTTGTGCGGTGTTTGTTGTAGCAGCACTCACATTACCGGCGTTATCCGTTTGACGAACTTGCACGCTATCAGCCGCATACGTGGTATCAGTCGCTAACTCAAAGCTAGTACCTGAGCCAACAAGCCAAGTCGTTCCGCCATCAACGCTGTATTCCCAGCTTGCCACATCAGTAACTAGGGCAACATTGACCGTCACGTTATTAGTTAGGCTATCCGTGGTTGATGAGCCAGTATCTTGAACTAAGGTAAAGGTCGGTGCAGCAACGCTGTTATCGGTTTCAATTTGTGCGGTGTTCGTTGTAGCAGCACTCACATTACCCGCGTTATCGGTTTGACGGACCTGCACGCTATCAGCTGCATAAGTTGTATCAGCGGCTAATTCGAAGCTAGTGCCTGTACCTGCCACCCACGTATCACCGCCATTAACACTGTACTCCCAGCTCGCAACATCAGACGCTAATGAAACGTTAACGACAACATTGTTGGTTAAGTTATCGTCAGCAAGTGAACCACTATCTTTTTCTAACTCAAATGATGGCGCTTCATTCAGTGTATCAATCGAGAACTCATCTGATGAAGCCGCAGCGCCAACATTACCTAAGCCATCAGTATAGTTTGCGGTGACAGTGATGATATTTTCAGTGCTATCAATAGCAATGTTAGGTGCATAAGTCGCGGTAAAGATAAGGGGATCGGCAGTAGCAACTAACTCAGAAATCTGGCCATTGACAGCATTTACATCATCTAATGTAAAATCGATTGGGGCTTCACTAAAAGTGAAAGTCACCATTGATGTCTCACCCGCAGTTAAAGAAGTATCGGCAAGCACTATTTCCACTGTTGGCGCAGCGGTATCAACAATAATGATATTAGCAGGGCTTTCCTTTTGGTCATTAACTTGAGATGTAACTTTAATGTCACCATCGCCCGCTGCATCGACTAACTCAATAGGCATAAGAATCAAAGCAACATCATCAACTAAGTCATCAGCGGTTACTTCAGCAGTAAAGGTTTGATCACCCCACTGAATAGTCACTGTATCACCGATACTGACTTGTGCTACTTGAATAGTGATACCGTTGTCACTAGCTTGATCACGTTCGAGCTTGGTAAAACCATTCTCCGCACCGATAATAACAGGCGGTTCAATCAGTGCATCAGCTAAGCTGGCAAGCGCAGAGTTCGCACCCTGTTCAAATTGCTCAACCCCCTCTTGTAATAACTCAACACCTGATTGACTTATTGCTAAAGAGCCATCATCTTCAGCGACAATGGCCTCATCTAATTTCTCTAATGTAGAATCAATGCTACCTGTAACTGCATCTGTACCAGAAAGAAGAGCTAGCACATTACCATATTGCTCTGAGGCATTAATACCATCAGTCGCATCATACTCCTCTTCAACAACAGTTGTAGCCGGCGCTAGAATATCATCAACACCAAACAGCTCTCCAATCGAGTTGTTTACTTCTACTTGTGCTTCGTCAACACTATTACTACTATCGATACCGGCTTGACGAGCAGCAAGCTCAGTTAGTGGAGTAATTGATATCGTTACATCTGAATTTCCGTCAGCCATACTCATTGCACGAAGTGAATCACCCAAGCTTACCAGTTGACCAGATGCTTCATCGACATAGTCACCCTCATCACCATTAGCATCAATTAGTTTCGCTAAAATAGGGCCAACATAACCGTTAGTAATAGTAAATGTCACAGGTCCTGTACTAAAGTCATGATTTTTACGCTCTAGCAAGTTACCGTCTTTATCATAGAGCTCAACCATAGCGATAGACTCAAAAGGGCCTGCGGCTGGAGCCAACGTTACCTCATAATGATCATTCTTCGGGCTGTGGCTATCTGCATGTTTATCTGAAATAGCAAGGGCTGCACCGCCAAGAGCTAGTAACGTTGCAACGCCACCTACATCAGCAAGAATATCATTGTCACCTGCTGGCCAAACTACAGCAGAGTCACCGCTACTGATTACGTCAAATTCTGTATCATGATTATTTTCTATCGCCATCCCATTCGCAGGAGAAACTGTACCATCAACACTAAATGTTGCTTCGACAGTAGGAATATAGAAATTTTCAATTTGCGCAACAACTTCACCATCAACTTCGAGGATTAAGTCATTATCTTTTCGTCTTAAAACTAAATCATCAGGTACTTGCTTTGTATTTACATCAATTAATGTATAAGTAGTACCATTCATCACCGACAGTGATTGAAATACGGTTAAAGGGTAGGTCTTTTGAACCCCATTAGATTGTTTTAACACTACTGCGAATGCGCTCATGCTTAGTCCTTTCATGTATTAAATTCGGTGCAGGCGATATCATTGATTACAATTTTTATTTGCTAACATCACTTGTTTTTTTATTCTTTATTGGTGTTTTTACACTAAAAATCCACAGGATAATAACACAGGTTTTACCGCTTTATACACATAAAGTCTTGTTACAGTGACATGCAACAATAAAATGATTAATTCAACAATTAATCAGTACTTTAGGACTAGAAAGAAACAAATATAAAATACATCTAAGAAAAAAGGCGTATTGGAAACCAATACGCCTTTCAAACTCAGTTTAAAATGAAAGTTAACTGACTATTCAGCCATATAACCTTCAGGCATCTCGATACCAGCCACACCTGAGTCAATTGCAGCTTGCGCCACAGCTCTCGATACTCGGGTTAATAAACGTGGGTCCATTGGTTTTGGAATGATATATTCTTTACCAAAGCTCAGCTCTTTATGGCCACTGGCCTTTAACACTTCTTTTGATACCGGCTCTTTGGCAATTTGACGAATCGCATGTACTGCCGCTACTTTCATTTCTTCATTAATGGTGCTGGCACGTACATCCAGTGCACCACGGAAGATGAATGGGAAACATAATACGTTGTTCACTTGATTCGGGTAATCCGAGCGGCCTGTTGCCATGATTAAATCACTACGGGCTTCATGGGCTAATTCCGGCTTAATTTCAGGATCAGGGTTTGAACAAGCGAAGATCACAGGATTAGGTGCCATTAATTTAACGTGATCAGCGGTGATCACATCAGGGCCGGAAACACCAACGAAAATATCAGCACCGTTAATGACTTCTTCTAAGGTACGCATATCTGTATTGTTAGCAAAACGACGCTTATACTCGTTTAAATCATCACGGCTCGCATGAATCACACCCTTACGATCCAGCATATAAATCTTTTCACGCATCGCGCCACAAGAAATCAGTAGTTCCATACATGAAACAGCCGCAGCGCCCGCACCCATACATACGATCACTGACTCTTCAATTTTCTTACCTTGAATATCTAACGCATTAATCATGCCTGCGGCAGTTACAATAGCAGTGCCGTGTTGGTCGTCATGAAATACCGGAATTGAACAACGCTCTTTCAGCGCTTTTTCAATCATAAAACACTCAGGTGCTTTAATATCTTCTAAGTTGATGCCACCAAACGTATCAGCAATGTTAGCCACCGTATCAACAAATTCATCAACGGTGCGATGTTTAACTTCAATATCGATCGAATCAATATTAGCAAAACGTTTGAATAACAACGCCTTACCTTCCATGACTGGTTTAGAAGCTAATGGGCCTAAGTTACCGAGACCCAGAATAGCCGTACCGTTAGTGATCACAGCAACAAGGTTGCCTTTGGCAGTGTATTTATATGCATTTTCAGGGTCTTGTGCAATTTCACGCACCGGCTCAGCAACGCCTGGGCTATAAGCCAAAGCAAGATCTTGTGCTGTTTCTGCTGGTGTTGAAAGTTCTACGCTAATTTTACCTGGTGTAGGCTGCGCATGGTAGTCAAGCGCTTGTTGACGAAAATCGGTCATTCTCTTGCGGTTTCCCTGATCGAACAGTTATTAATATATTCGAGGTCTAATATAAACAAATGGTTAGACCAACGAATAAGTAGAAAGAAATAATAGGTTTATTATCTCCTAATCTACTCCTAAACCAGTTAATTTCAACCATAAATAACAATTAAATAAGAGATCAAACCAGAGAGTGCCTTTTTCGTAACTAAAAGTCACTTAAACGCCCGTATGATAGGCTTTTGATGTTGCAAAATTACATTTTTTGTTTGTTTTTATGAATTATTTTGTAACTTTGTTTCAGGTATTGATTAAGCCAACAAAAATTCATCAAACACAAAGCTTTTGTAATTGTTTAAGCAGAATAATACGCCAAGAGATGAGCAGGCAACTCCCTAATGATTTAACTAATAAATGGATGACCGACATGCCCCAATTCATCACACCAGCATATCCCCAACTCATCACTCCAGCATGTCACCAACTCCTCGTGCCAGCATGCTCCCCTCTCGTCATACCGGCATGCTCCCCTCTCGTCATACCGGCATGCTCCCCTCTCGTCATACCGGCATGCTTTTAGCCGGTATCTCTCAGTAACAACAAACAAGAGCGCTTTATTGGCCACAAGTCTCAGGTGCAAACAAGCCACAAGGTTTTTTCGACCAATAAGACAAGCCGTTAAGGGAAAACATAATCACCCCAGCGGTTGTGGAATAGAAAATGGTACTGTTTTTCTCCGGCTGACTGCTCTCAACCCGCACAATATAGCCTTGATATGCAGTCCCCATAATCTTGACAGTATGAAGGATCGGTATTGAATATATCTCTGTACCATCAGTTAGAGTCACTTCACTAACATTTTGCTCCGGCGCACCTAATACATTGTCAGTGATCGCAATTATACTCTGGCCAACCACAATACAATTAACTAAACCAGCTTGCTTACATGACTCCGTATTCGCTAACGCATCTTCTAGATAATATTGGTACTTATCTAAATCAAATGAAATAGTCGTTAATTCAGATGAGATAAACTCAGGTTGATTGGCTGACGCGGTAAAACTAGCAAACAGCGCTAAACACGCCACGAAATGATATTTCATCGATACTCTCCCTAGATTAGATAATAAAACTTGAAGCACGCTTTCCCTGCCTATTTTGAGTATATGGTAAATTGGCGCTTTGTGTATTAAATAAAAAGTCGCAGTCAGTAGTCACCATCCAAATAGAAAGCTTGAGATAATACTCGCCAATCTACAAGATTTAACAGATAACCACTAGGTTCTGCTACACTAGCCTTGCTGATAATAAATTTAAGATTTTCCTATGCAACGGCCACCCCTGCGACAAGCCAAAACTATCGACAATGTCTTTAATAGTGCTTATTGGCACCTTAATCAACAAGACTTCACCATTGCTGAAATTCGCAGCAAGCTCGAGCGAAAAACCCAAAATAGTGAGTGGATAAAGCAAGTACTTAATCATCTTATCGAGCATAAATACCTCAAAAGTGACCTTGAATTTGCCATCCGTTATTGCGAATCGGCGTTTAGCAATAACATTGGCAAGAGTGCGGTACAACACAAACTGAAACAGCGTGGTATCTCATCAACCAACATCGATACGGCCATCGAACAAGTTATCGAGCAACAAGCGATTAATTTCGACGACATGGCGAGCAATCGCTTATTATCTCGCTACATCACATTCGATGGGATCAGCCGAGAAAAGGTCTACTCACAGATGACCACTAAAGGCTTTACCCGCCCGCAAATCGATCAAGCGTTATCACAACACCCCGCCCAAGATACATTGCGTAGTAAACTAGCCATCAAAGCGGAAAAAGCGGATCTAGCCAGTGAAATAACCAAGTTATACCGCAAGGGCAAAGGCCAATCGCTCATTCTCAATGAGTTAAAACAACGCCTGATTGATGTCAGTGCCTTCGAAGACACGCTATACCAACTGACACTAGCCGGAGATATCGACTTCTATCACAGCTGTAAGCAGCAACTGGCTAAGAAACGCTACGACTTAGCTGACTATAAAGAGAAATCAAAAGCCTATGCTTATTTATCGCGCAAAGGCTTTAGCAGTGATGAAATCAAAGAAGCGATGGCATCTGAGCATGATTAAATCGTTACAAATAAACTATCGCCAGTGAACTTTTAAGCTCATACACTAACCAACCATTAGAGACTATGATTTAATTTACTCAGGAACAACAATGGATCAGTTACTTACCAAACGGATTTTACTTTGGTGTATCACCCTTATTGCGATACTCAGCATTGGGCAAATGCCACCGATTAGCCAAAACATGAGTTATCACCACTTTGCAGATACAGCTAGCCTTTGGGGTATCCCTAATATCGGCAATGTCCTATCAAATATTCCCTTTCTATTCGTTGGCTTATATGGCCTAGCTTACACCTTCAAGCACAAACAAAACTTAGGCGTATTTTATTGGGGCGGGTTAACCTTTTCTGTGGGCGTTACCCTCATCGCTTTTGGCTCGGGCTATTATCATTGGGCACCCAATAACGCTACCTTAGTATGGGACAGACTGCCGATGACGATTGGCTTTATGGGGCTTTATGGGGCTTTATGCGATGATAGTGTCAGCCTTTGTCAAAGCAGAAAGTGGCATCAAAATCTTACCTTGGCTATTAGTGGCAGGGCTAGTGAGTGTGGGCTATTGGGCCGTCACCGAACAGCTGGGCCAAGGCGATCTGCGTTGGTATGTACTGGTGCAATTTCTACCAATGATCCTTACCTTGGTATTACTGGTCTTTTTTAAATCGAATGACTTTAATAAAAGCTACTTAATCGCGGTCCTTGTTTGGTACACAGTGGCTAAAGTTTTAGAGCTAGCCGACCTACAAATACTCAACATGACCTCATTAATTAGCGGCCATAGCCTTAAACATATCGCCGCCGCAGTTGCCTGTTTTTATGTGATTGCTTGGTTAAAGACTATTAATGTTGGAACTCGATTAACGCAAGACAGTAATCAGTAGATAACCTGCTACTCTCTTGAGTAAATTGAGAAAAATCATTACTAAAATAACAAAAGTGATCAACTTGGCCATTTCTGGTACGCCGCTCGATATTCGGAGTAAACGTGTAGTCCCCAGAACGCATCAAAGACAAGAAGAAAGAGCAAAGGGAAAAATACATCAAGAACCGTAAACTCTTTCCAAATGATGATTCGGCTAAGAAAGTTGTCTACTTGGCCATTATGCAGGCATCGAAGAAATGGACAATGCCGATTAGAAACTGGAAACCGGCATTGAATCGTTTTATCATTGAGTTTGAAGACCGTATCGCAGACTATATATAAATTAGGTAGTTACACAGAATCTGTTACAGGGTCAATAGCAACGGTATACCAGCCAACTTTATAAAGTTCGCAGCATCCTCTGATGAGATTTTTTCATAGGGGTTATTTTTAGAGTTCAAATATTAGCCTTACGCATTGATTTATTGTGCCACTTCAATTCATGTCGAGCTTAATTAGAGAGTTAATTATTTGCCCATCTAAGCAATCTCTAAATATCTCATAAATCTCTTTTTTGTTGATTGAACCAGCAATAAATTGTTCTCCGTCAAACTCTAAGGAGATGTATTTTATTTCTTGTTTCAGCTTGGAAAGTAACTGACTATAAGCTATTACCTCTATTCCATCGTGATAAAAAGTCTTCCTTATTGAAAAGTTTTTCGAATTTAAGTTATCTCTAAACCCTGATACAACCTCACGCAGTACTAATATACTAGCAAGTCCACTATCCCTTATATGAATATAATCAATTAATGAAAAGTCACTATTTGAAGTCTGCTTGAAATGCTTCGGAATGTTTATTTCACATGAACCAAGCAATATCTTATCTTTACCTTCTGAGTACGAAGGTAAAAACAAAAATAAGACAAGTACTATAACCTTAAACTTAATCATCAATGTGCACCTCGATAAAACGACAAGCTAATGAATCGCAATAGATAGAATTTGTGACTGCCCTTCATTTACTTTTCATCACTTATAACAAACTGTTTTATTTTAAAATCATCATTAAACAGCACTTTGATAAATTTACGTTCTGGATTTTTGTTATTTTCAACTTCCACAATCAGCAACTTTTCTAGTTTACACTCCCCTGTGTATTCAACTGGCTCTGAAATATTTTGAAAAAAGAGGCTCCAACCATAGATTTTCTGACTAAGACGAGCAAAAACATGGTAATCACCCCATTATTAATGGAGTTCGGTCGTAGAATTTAAATTATTAGTTAATCTTCTTTTCTGAATGGGGGTT